>JBFGDP010000358.1:0-2431 GCA_041580575.1 Christiangramia sp. | reverse complement strand
ATCATTCGAAAATCAGAGTTCGATGAAACCAAAGAAGCACTTCACGCCATCGGGGTAACCTTTTTCAGCTACTGGGACGTTACCGGGGTAGGTAATGAAAAAGTAGGTCATGTATATCGGGGAGTTAGCTATAGTACCGCAGACATCCAGAGAAGATACCTGTCTATAGTGGTAACAGAATCATTTCTGGAAAAAACAATAGAAACCCTTTTAAAAGCCGCGTATACAGGAAAGGTTGGAGATGGCAAGATCTTCGTTTCCACTATAGATGAGGCCTACAGGATAAGAACAAAAGAAAAAGGGACCGATTCCCTGAAATAAAACAATAAAGAACCTACAACAAAAGAATTATGGAAGGATTACTTACAGTTAATAACGTATGGATGATGATCTGTACCGCATTGGTCTTTTTTATGCATCTGGGATTTGCACTTCTGGAAATTGGACTTACCAGGCAAAAAAATACCATCAACATATTATTCAAGAATATTTTTATCATCACGGTAGGATTACTACTCTATTGCGTTGTAGGGTTTAATCTTATGTATCCCGGGGAATTTAACGGCTATTTCGGCTTTGCTGGATTTGGTTTGAGCAGCCCTATCGCCGATGGAACACTAGACCTTACCTATAATGAGGGCTACACATACTGGACAGACTTTCTCTTCCAGGGAATGTTCGCAGCTACTGCAGCAACTATTGTATCTGGTGCAGTAGCCGAGAGGATCAAATTAAACAGTTTTATGGTCTTTGTAGTTTTATATGTAGGCCTGGTCTACCCCATTGCCGGATCCTGGAAATGGGGCGGTGGATTTCTGGACGAAATGGGATTCTATGATTTCGCCGGCTCTACCCTGGTACATTCAGTTGGTGGCTGGGCGGCACTTGTTGCGATCTGGTTACTGGGAGCCAGGATCGGAAAATTTAAAGATGGAAAAATAGGAGCTTTTCCCGGGCACAATATGCCCTTTGCCACTGCGGGAGTTTTGATCTTATGGCTGGGCTGGTTTGGTTTTAATGGCGGCTCTGTGCTCTCTGCAGATCCGGGATTAACGTCTTTAACTCTGGTTACCACCTGTCTCGCTGCAGCTGCCGGGGGAGTCTCCTCCTTTATAGTGTCCTCCATCAGGTATAAAAATTATGATATTACCATGTTTTTAAATGGAATATTGGGCGGACTCGTTGGGATTACTGCCGGGGCAGACCAAATGTCCCCAACAGATGCGATTTTAGTCGGTGCAATTGCCGGGGCAATTATCGTGTTCGGAGTTGCGCTTATAGACCGAATAAGACTGGATGACCCAGTAGGCGCAGTTGCGGTACACCTTATCTGCGGAATTTGGGGAACGCTCGCCGTGGGCATCTTCGGAAACCTGGCCGGCTTTGATCAATTTATCGCCCAGCTCATCGGGGTGGCCTGTTATGCCGTAATTTGTATCCTGGGATCATTCCTGATTTTTTATCTGTTGAAAGTAAGCATCGGAATTCGGGTTTCGGCCAAAGAGGAGACCGAAGGGCTGGATATTCATGAGCATGGCATGGATGCCTATCCCGATTTTGGTCTAAATCAACATTAAAATCTATTCCTATAAAATAAAAACGGAGCGTTTTGCAGAACGCTCCGTATAAAATAACAGCTTATAATTTAAGATCAATTAAGATCGACCAGGTCGCTAAACTTCAAGTCAAATCAAATAACTAATCGTTTTATTATGAAAGCAATTACTTTTTCAAAATTAGTAAAAATTCTGTTTTTACTACCGGTTGCACTTACTACTTCTTCAGTTTTTTCTCAAGAAGAAAGTAATTCATCAAAATTTTCCATTAATGGGAGCATCGATGCCTATTTCAGAACTAATTTCAATGGGCTTAATCAATCTGAAGAAATTATTGGAGGTGATCCCGTAACCTTGCTGCCGGCGGCTCCGGCCTCCTCTTTTGCCAATGATCCGGGTTTTGCGATTGGAATGGCAAATATAATTCTTGGTTATGAAAATGATAAGGTTGGATTCGTGGCAGATCTCGTATTTGGACCGCGGGGAGAAGATGCCGTATTTCTTTCAAATCCTTCAGTTAATATCGTAAATCAGTTATATGCCTATTATAAAGTTAATGACGCATTAAAATTCACTTTGGGAAACTGGAATACGTTTTTAGGTTACGAGGTTATTTCCCCGGCCGCAAATTTTAACTATAGCACTTCTTACCTGTTCTCTTATGGACCATTTTCTCATACCGGAATTAAGGCCGACTTCAGCTTTGATGATAACTGGACAGGGATGCTAGCCGTTATGAATCCAACAGATTACACCGAATATAATCCGATTGGCAAATATACCTTAGGAGGTCAGTTAGGCTACTCCAACGAAAACGGAAGTGCCTTTTTAAATTTGATCTATGGAGAACAATCATTGGCTGATGATGCCTTGTT
>JBFGDP010000357.1:0-2435 GCA_041580575.1 Christiangramia sp. | reverse complement strand
TAACGAGAAATTAAAGAATTTTAATGCCGAAGCTTATTCTGATGCCATTAAGCAGGCGGCAGAAAAAGAAGGAAGCAAGGTTGTGGTTTTAAGCCAGAGCGCGAACAGTAAATATCTTGCGCCTTTATTAGCAGTTCAATTAGAGGCAGGATATGCTTCTAATGTTGTTGCCGTACCAGAAAGCACAGATCCTTTTACCGTAAAAAGAACTGCTTTTACCAACAAAGCATTTAGCTTTACGAAAATCGATACAGAGGTAAAGGTTTTGGGATTATCTAAAAATGCTTTCGGAATTAAAGAAGCTCAGGGAGATGCAGCCGCTGAAGATTTCAGCCCAAGCCTTTCTGAAGAAGATTTTTCAGTAAACGTAGAATCTGTAGATAAGGCTACTAATAAAGTAACTATCGCCGATGCCGAAGTTGTGGTATCTGCAGGACGCGGATTAAAAGGACCAGAGAACTGGGGAATGATCGAAGAGATGGCAGATATTCTTGGTGCCGCTACTGCCTGTTCCAAACCCGTAAGTGATATGGGGTGGAGACCACACAGTGAGCACGTGGGTCAAACAGGAAAACCTGTTGCTTCCAATTTATATATAGCCGTTGGTATTTCTGGTGCTATCCAGCATTTAGCCGGATTTAACGCCGCAAAAACTAAAGTTGTGATCAACAATGATCCAGAAGCGCCTTTCTTTAAAGCTGCAGATTATGGGATAGTTGGAGATGCCTTTGATATCGTGCCGAGGTTAAATGAAAAATTGAAGGAATTTAAAGAGAAAAACGCATAATTTTCATAAATTGCGACCCATAAAGGGGCTGTCTAAATATGGTAAATGTCCTTATTTTAGACAGCCTTTTTAATTTTACTGAAGTATGAGTTTAGTGCGACTGAACATTAAGGGAATTTCTTATAGTCAAACACAAAACGGAGCTTACGCATTGATCCTCAATGAAGTTGGGGGTGAACGTAAATTGCCTATTGTGATCGGAGCATTCGAGGCACAATCTATTGCCATTGCCCTGGAAAAAGAAATAAAACCTCCCCGACCCCTTACCCACGACCTTTTTAAAAATTTTTCAGACAGATTTGAGATCGTGGTAAAACAGGTTATTATTCATAAACTGGTTGATGGGGTATTTTATTCAAGCCTTATTTGCGAGCGAGACGGTATCGAAGAGATCATTGATGCCCGCACCAGTGATGCGATTGCATTGGCGCTAAGATTCGACGCACCTATATTTACCTATAAAAATATCCTGGACAAGGCCGGAATTTATCTGAAGGCCGAAGAGAAGCAACGTGAGCTGGAAAAGAAAGAGGAAGAAGAGATCATTGAAGAGGAACTTTTAAGTGAAGAGATAGATTTTCAATCTGAAGATACTTCAGACTATAAGAAAATGTCGCTGGAAGAACTCAAGGAATTGCTTTCTCAAGCTGTTAGTCAGGAAGATTATGAAAAAGCGGCCCGGATCAGGGACGAAATCTCCAAAAGAAAATAAGCCCGAAATGAACAAAATCTGGTGTTGCCTAACACTGATCGTATTTTTTATTACATCAGCCTCAGCTCAAACTATTTCTAAAAACTGGCAACTCGATTCTACTCAGGACGCTCCCGGCCAGGAACAGATCTTTAACAATGCCACCAACCTCAATTTTAAGGAGGGCAGGTTTGAATTTCTGAATAATAATAACAAAACTACAGTCGCTTCTGGCGACTACCTTTACCAGAACAAGTTACTGGTATTGTTCTATAATGTACCTAAGGATACAATTATTAACCTGAGAGTAAGCAATCTTAGCGATAGTGATATGTCTATGGTCGCCGGCGGTGCGGTATTTAATCTCAAAGCTCAGGATCAAAGTGCTGCCGAGGTCCTGCCGGTAGAAAAAGTAAAGGAAATGATCCCTAACCAGGGAATTACGACCACCGGTTTAATAAGAGGGATAATAGGCATGATTTCTCTGCTTATTATAGCATTTCTATTTAGTAGTAATCGCAGGGCGATCAACTGGAAAACTGTGGGACTTGGGCTGGCTGCCCAATTGCTACTGGCTATAGGCGTCTTAAAGATCACCATAGTTCAGAATATTTTTGAAATCGTAGGAAAAGGATTTGTGAAGATTCTTGAGTTTACTGCTGCCGGTAGTGAATTTCTGCTGGGAGGTATGATGGATATAGACAGTTTTGGCTTTATTTTTCTGTTTCAGGTACTGCCAACTATTATCTTTTTCTCTGCTCTCACCTCGGTACTGTTTTACCTGGGCGTCATCCAGGTGGTGGTAAAGGGAATGGCCTGGGTGCTTACTAAGTTACTGGGTATTTCGGGACCTGAGAGTTTAAGCGTTGCCGGGAATATATTTTTGGGACAAACTGAAGCTCCGCTAATGATCAAGGCTTACCTGGAAAGAATGACGAGGTCTGAAATATTACTGGT
>JBFGDP010000356.1:0-2438 GCA_041580575.1 Christiangramia sp. | reverse complement strand
AGGATAGAAGGTGAAGAAACCTATGCCATTCAGTTCCATCCAGAAGTGTATCATTCCACAGATGGGAAACAGCTATTGGAAAACTTCCTCGTTAAGATCGCCGGGACAGAGCAAAGCTGGACCCCGGGGGCGTTCGTTGATCTTACGGTGTCTGAATTGAAAGAGAAAATTGGTGATGATAAGGTCGTACTAGGTCTTAGTGGAGGAGTAGATTCCACCGTTGCGGCCGTTCTGCTGCATAAAGCCATAGGTAAGAACCTTTATTGCATATTCGTAAATAACGGTCTCTTACGTAAGAACGAATTCGATAGTGTTTTAGATCAATATAAACACATGGGGTTAAATGTGAAAGGCGTCGATGCTTCGGCACGATTTCTGGATGCTTTAAAAGGCCTGAGTGATCCAGAAGAAAAACGAAAAGCTATCGGAAATACCTTTATTGAGGTCTTTGATGATGAAGCTCACGAAATACAGGATGTGGTATACCTGGCCCAGGGAACCATTTATCCAGATGTAATAGAATCTGTTTCGGTAAACGGTCCTTCGGTAACTATAAAGTCGCATCACAACGTGGGTGGATTACCAGATTTTATGAAGCTAAAAGTAGTGGAGCCGCTTCGAATGTTATTTAAAGATGAGGTACGAAGAGTGGGGCGCGAACTTGGTATTGATAAGGAATTACTGGGAAGGCATCCATTTCCTGGACCGGGTCTGGCCATAAGGATCCTTGGAGATATAACGGCAGAGAAGGTGAGAATTCTGCAGGAAGTAGATCATATATTTATTCAGGGACTAAGAGACTGGATGTTATATGATAAGGTCTGGCAGGCCGGAGCTATTTTGCTTCCAATACAATCTGTTGGGGTCATGGGAGATGAAAGGACATATGAACAGGTGGTGGCGCTAAGGGCGGTAGAATCTACAGATGGAATGACTGCAGACTGGGTGAATTTACCATACGAATTCCTGCAAAAAACGTCCAATACAATAATAAACCGGGTTAAAGGCGTTAATAGAGTGGTGTATGATATTAGTTCAAAGCCACCCGCCACTATTGAGTGGGAATAATTATATTGTCATCGCAACCTAAATCGATTATAATGAAGTATCTATTTGTAATATGCTTTCTTTTTCAAATTTATTCGACTTCGGCAAATGCCCAGGCCTATAAATATCATACCGTAAAGAAAGGGGAAACCGTTTACAGTATATCCCAATCTTATAATCTTGATGAGGAAGATATTTACAAATATAATCCAGATGCCAGAACGGGTATTGGAGTCAATGAAAAACTTGTGATCCCGGTTAGTGGTAATACTACTTCCAGCGAGCAGGTTACTTCTACGTCCAGGTTTATTGAACATAAGGTAAAAAAGAAGGAAACATTATATAGCTTATCCAGGCAATATAATGTAGCTATAGATGATATAAAAAGGTATAATAAGCAACTTTACGCCAGGGAACTGCAAATGGGTGATACCATTCAAATTCCTGTAGGTGGCGAAGTTAGAAACGCTGATAGTACCCTTGCAAAAACTGAAAATACAGTTGACCGGACTGAAGCTCCAATAAACCCGCAGAATCAGATCACGAAGACCCGCGAGCATATTGTATTGCCCAAAGAAACAAAATTTGGGATCGCAAGAAAGTACGGGATGACCGTAAAAGAGCTAAACGCTGTTAATCCTAATGTAGATGAACTGCAGCCGGGGATGATGATAAGAGTAGGGACAGAGGTGCTGGAAGATGAACCTGTGATCATCCTGGACGACCGTTTCAGGTTCTACGAGGTGAAGCCCCAGGAAACACTTTTTAGCCTAACCAGGCGGTTTGGGGTAAGTATGGATTCCTTAAAACAATTGAATCCAGCTTTAAAGAATGGACTTAAATTCGGGATGATCCTGAAAGTTCCTGAGAATCCAGATGGCAGGAATTTTGACGATGATGCTTTCACGGAGATGGGTACAGAACCCAATACGAAGCTTGATCTTGCTAATGAAATTAATAATCGCAGGCCAAAAGAGATCGTTCTCATGTTGCCCTATCATCTCAATAAGATTGAAGAAGACTCTATCAGGTCTTACAGGAAAACTATCATGGACGAAAGAGTGGTAAGGATCTCTCTGGATTTTTATAGTGGTGTCCTGATGGCGCTGGATAAAGCAAAATCTATGGGTATATCCACCAACTTGAGAGTGTATGATACAAAACAGAATGTTTCTGATGTTGCTACCATAATCAATATCAATAATTTCAATAATGTTGATGCGGTAATTGGCCCATTGCTTCAGGAACCTACAGAAGCTGTAGCCCAAAGGCTGGAGAATAAAAACATCCCGGTAATCAATCCGCTTTCCAATAGAAGCATGAGGGGGTACCAAAACCTCTTCCAATCTATCCCAAGTGAGGAGTTTATGAAAGATGCCATGCTTGATTTT
>JBFGDP010000355.1:0-2462 GCA_041580575.1 Christiangramia sp. | reverse complement strand
AGATAACCAGCCGTAAATCTGGACGGGATGCCAATTCTTTTGGTCAATACGAAGAATCGAGGTATAAAACCCTGACTTACCATCGTTTTAATTTCAAGTATGTGCCTGAGAATAGTATCTATATCGGTCACATTTGTTTTAGAGGCAAATTTTTTGATGGTCCAGGATTCACGATTCGGATTTTATGTTCGTGCCTTACCTTTAAAAGAGTTTGAGAGTAATGCCTGATGAATTTTAGAAAAATGACCTTAGAAATTTTACCTTAGCAATTCAATAATAAAAATTCATGAAAGAAATAGATCTTAGGAGTGACACGGTGACCAGGCCCACTAAGGATATGCTCAAGGCAATCATGACTGCAGAGGTAGGTGATGATGTATATAAAGAAGACCCAACAGTTAATAAGCTCGAAACAAAACTGGCCGAAATGTTCGGAATGGATGAGGCTTTGTTTTTTCCAACAGGTAGCATGGCTAATCAGGCGGGAATAAAACTTCATACACAACCTGGAGAACAGTTGATCTGCGATAAATGGGCTCATGTCTACAATTATGAAGGGGGCGGTGTTTCTTTCAATAGTGGAGTTTCCTGCAAACTCGTTGACGGCGATCGTGGAATGATCACTGCAGAACAAGTGGAAGAAAGTATTAATCCGCCGGACTTTTATCACAGCCCGTTAACTTCTTTGGTGTGTTTAGAGAATACCACCAATAAGGGTGGAGGAGCCTGCTATGACCTGGAGGAAATTAAAAAGATCAGGAAAGTCTGTGATCGTCATGGTTTAGGGCTGCATCTGGATGGAGCAAGGTTATTCAATGCTATTGTGAGAAATAATGAAGACCCAAAGACCTACGGTAAAATATTCGATACAATTTCGGTTTGTTTATCCAAAGGCCTGGGTACTCCAATGGGCTCGGTACTTCTGGGGAAAAAAGAATTGATGAAAAACGCGATACGCGTACGCAAAGTTCTTGGCGGTGGAATGCGACAGGTAGGATTTATGGCTGCTGCCGGGATATATGCTTTAGATAATCACCTTGAACAGCTTTCAAGAGATAATGAGCGTGCTGCAAGGATCGCTACAATTCTGGAAGACCTGGACTATATTGGCAAGGTAGAACCTGTAGAAACTAATATCGTTATTTTCTATTTAAAGGATACTAGTACAGAGTTTGAATTTATGAAACAATTGTCCCAGAACAACATTCGTATAAGCAATATGGGGCAGGGAAAATTAAGGATAGTAACTCATCTGGATTATACTGAAGAAATGCATCTTCATTTCAAAGAAGTATTACAAAGTATCTCCTTGTGAATTTAAAATATCTTAACGAAAGATTGGCAGGCCATTAAGACCGGACGGGATCTAAATCTATTATTTTTCGAAAAAAGAAAAATGAAGAATTTAAAACCCAGACAGGACGTTCCAGAGCTAATTATTAAAACTACAAGTGGATTAACGTGGAATCTTCGGGATAATGAACCGGATAATTTTACGATGTTGATCTTTTACCGTGGAATACATTGCCCGGTATGTAAAAAGTACCTTGAAGAGTTGAATACCAGGATCGATGAATTCAAAGAAAAAGGAGTTAATGCCATATGCATCAGTTCCAATTCTAAAGAACTGGCACAGAAGACGGTTGAAAAATGGGATATAGATAATCTGAACATAGGTTATGATTTTAGTATTGAAGAAGGAAGGAAGTGGGATTTATACATTTCTGAAGGTATCAAAGATGCAGAACCGGAGGTTTTTCTTGAACCGGCATTATTTCTTATAAGACCAGACAATACCTTATATTCTGCCAGTATTCAATCCATGCCGTTTGCCAGACCTAAATTTGAAGATCTTTTAAAATCGATTTCATTTGTGATAAAAGAAGAGTATCCTGCCAGGGGAGAGGCATAAAAAAAAGCCGGAAGAAATTCCGGCCTTTTTTTTTGAAAAAATCTTTCTATTTCATGAAACTATCCATTCCCGGAATATCCGGCATTCCGTCTTTGGCTGCAGCACCTATTTCTGCTTCGTTTATACTGGTAGCCTTCTCAATTGCTTTATTCATAGTTAAAACCAGATAATCTTCGAGTTGTTCTTTATCTTCCAGCAATTTATCATCTATAGAAATATTCTTAACAACTCTGTTGGCCGTGATGGTAATTTTTAAAAGTCCGTCACTGGATTGTTCGTCTACTAGAACGGTATCTAATCGCTTTTTTGTTGCTTCAACTTTTTCCTGGGCTTCCTTTAGTTTATTCATCATGCCCATCATATCTCCAAACATATTATTTCAATTTAAAATTAGAATTCCAAATTTACTAAATTACCGCATTAAACCCGTCTATATGAAAAGACTATTAGTATTTCTATTAGGATGCATTACCTTTGCCAACGCTCAAAATAAAATTGTATTGAAAAAAGATATTAAAGCCCCAATAGCCAAGAAATCTCCTGCAGAATT
>JBFGDP010000354.1:0-2490 GCA_041580575.1 Christiangramia sp. | reverse complement strand
TTTTTTCTAAAGCCCTTGCTGAAAAATATCCTGAAAGTTTTGATAGCTCAATTCCGGAAGATCTAATTTATTCGGGAACCAAAAATCTTACCGATGTGGTAGAAAACAGCCCGATCGATACCGGCAAATTAGTGCTGTCACCAACCAGGACATATGCCCCGGTCATCAAAAAGATCCTGGACGAAATTGGTTCAGAAAAGATCCATGGGATGGTGCATTGTAGCGGTGGTGCCCAGACTAAGATTTTACATTTTATAGATAACCTTCATATTATCAAAGATGATTTATTCGAAACTCCGCCACTTTTTAACCTCATCCAGAATGAAAGCAAAACAGACTGGAAAGAGATGTACCAGGTTTTTAATATGGGGCATAGAATGGAGCTTTATGTAGATGAAGACCTTGCTGAAAAGATTATAGAGATATCTGAATCTTTTAATGTGGCTGCGAAAATTGTGGGCCGGGTGGAAGCTTCGGAAACTAAAAAATTAACGATCAAGAGTGATCACGGAATATTTAATTACGATTAACTGATATCCGGTAATAATTGACCTATAATCGTTAAAACCGGGAAATTTATTGCGATTCTTTTAGTCCCTAAGCATACAAGGAATGAGATTCTGGTTTACCCTATTGATGAGTTTACTTATCATAACCAACTTTCTGGCAATATATTATCTGGACGACCATGCAGACCGATGGTTCAGATTCGGAGCTACGTTGATTCTGGCTGGTCTCTTTCTACGTAATTATTTATCTAATTATAGGTTATTGCTCGTTTTTTTATTGCTGGTCCTTTGCGATGGCCTCCTGGTTTATTACGAAATTCCAATATTAAAAAAAATAGCATACGCTTCACGAATCGTGGCTTATCTGTTCCTTATCCTTTTAGTTTCGCAATATCTTCAAAGGTTGAAATTGAATGTAGTGACCCTTGTTATTGCTACTGCTACCATAGCCCTGGATCTCTATTTACTGAATGATATGGCCAGGTCTTTGCCACAGGCAGACCGTGACCCCTGGTTCCTGATTCTGTTCTATACCCTGGGAATGATTTCACTTACGGTGGTTGCAGTGTCGATCTCCTTTCTTAACCGGTATGCCAATAAACAAGGCCTCTACCTGGTTTTAGTTACTTTCGGGTTTGTCCTGTCAGATATATTTTATTACAATGCCTATTATCTTGAGTTTGATATTTTTTATTATTTCGACAGGTTCTGTAATATTTGCGGTTTGGGAGCTTTGGTGTTACTGGCGAGAGAGTTCAGGATATCTAAAGAGCAATATCATGCACCCCCGGAGCATCTATAATTCTAATCAATTTGGTGGAACCTGAAACCAAAGGAGGTTGTTTTTCGTAAATATCGATCAACCAACCAAAAATAGAATGTTATCAAAAAATTTGATTCTAGCAGTTACGCTGGTGTTAATTCTCATTAATTGTGTAGTTACCTATTTGTTTGATCTTGATGCCGGCAGATGGGCCGGCCTTATTACTACCTTGATATTTTGCCTCCTGTTGATTGGACGGGGTATGGGGAACCTAAAGATCCCGGGTGCTTTCTCTTTCCTGCTGTTTTCAGATATACTACTATTCTATTACGAAAATTCTCTGGCTAACACAGCTACTTTCCTGTTGAGGATTTCGGCATACCTTCTGTTGATTTCATCTGTTTTTCCGGAGATACGGCATCTTAAAAGTAGTCTTTTTCAAAGGTTTATTTTTCTGCTTGTTTTTAGCATTAACCTGGTAATGCTGGTGTTTCTTATAGATATGGTGCCGGCAAAATTTGGATATCCTTATATGAATGTGCTCTTCTATGCATATGGTATTAGCATGCTGGCTTTGTTGATCGCAGCCATTTCTTATAATAACAGATATTCAGATGAGCCGTCATTTTTCTTTGCCGCCGCAGCATTGTTTCTCATTTTTTCAGATATCACCTCATTCATAGCCTATTACCTTGAGTTTTACGAATTTTATTATCCAGACAGGATTTTCTATATTCTGGGCTTAGCGGGGCTAGTTAAATTTGCCAGGTTTGAGGGAAGACAGAGGGCGGTTGCCGAATTGGAAAGCCTTTAAAGCTTTCTCTGAAATTTCAGGCAAAATATCGTAAATTTGCTTTCCTAAATTCAGTAGTAATATATGATTGAGAGACTTAATATCGTAAAACAGCGGTTTGATGAGGTGAACGATTTGATTATTCAGCCGGATGTAATTTCAGACCAGAAGCGATATATTGAATTAAATAAAGAATACAAGGACCTAAGAGCCTTGATGGATGAGCGTGAGAAATACATCAGCTTGACCGAAAATATCCAGGAAGCCGAAGAGATCATTGCAGATGGGAGTGATCCCGAAATGACCGATATGGCGAAACTGCAACTGGAAGAAGCAAAAGCACAACTGCCGGAACTTGAGGACAAGATAAGAATGATGCTTATTCCTAAAGATCCTGAGGACGGAAAGAATGTCGTGATGGAAAT
>JBFGDP010000353.1:0-2501 GCA_041580575.1 Christiangramia sp. | reverse complement strand
TTGATTTTTCTGACCTCACTGATCTTAAAATCTATTTTTTGATTGGAATTCACATAATCATCATAAAACCAGGAAATGTCTTTTGAAGCATTCTTCTGAAGTATTTCGATAAAGTCTTCGTCTGTTACAGGTTTTAATTTATATGTATTATAAAATTCTGTAATCGATTTTTTTACAGATTCATCTTCAAGAAACTCCTCTAAATATTTAATTCCTATACCGGCTTTATAGGCATTGGCAATATTTTTATTGAACTTTACCAAAGAGTCCTGGCTCGCAGTAAGAGGCTGGTCCAAATTCATTCTGGCCATGTTCATATATAAGAACTGGTATTGATCATTGAATTCAAGGTCTGCCGCATGAAACCAGCGAATACCTATGATATCACTTAAATTACCAATGAGCTTCATATTAGGATAATATGTATCCACATAATCCATCATTAGAGAAATCAAAATCGCATCTGTCACCCATTTTTCTTTCCTTGGATCCAGAAAGATGGTATTCTTTAAATAATTCGCGGTTATGGTTTTAAAGGATTTGATATCATATTGAAAACCATCAGGGAATGGCCTGATAAAACCGGGAAGCTGATTCAATCCGTAAATAGGGCTGTTTAGATAGTCTTCCTGGGTAACAAAGAGATTTTTATGTGGGTATGCTCCTAATCGCTCATGGAGGAACTTCATGGTTCTATCCAGTAAAGAATTTTTTACCTCAAATTCAATATCCTCGTCGGCGATATTGGTTATCACCTGGTTGGAATTGGTATTGATAGATTCAAAAATGTAAGATCGTGTGAGATAGGTTTCACTATCCAGGCGATCCTTCCCCGAGAATTCTATGGTTTTAAATCCCTGTTTTGTTTGAGTTCTAATAAGATCCAGGGCAGATGCTGCATAATATTCTGTAGGAACATCTATGCTAACCGTGATCGAATAGGGTTCAACATATTGCAGTCCCAGATCCTGATGGCTAAATAACTTCCAGTCCTGTTCCAGTGGAGCAGGCACCATGTACCAGTACCTTAATTTATAATTTCCCAGGTCATCACGGCCGTATCGGGTAAATTTATCGTCTGGGATCCGGAGATCGTAATTTAGTTTTAACTGGATGGAATCGCCTGGTAGCAAGGGTTCTTTTAAAATGATCCTTACCAGGTCTACCACTTTTCCGGGCCGGTCCCATTCAAGTTCTTCTCCAGAAATTTTACCAATATGATTAATAGTGGTACTCCCTCGTTCATGGTCTTTGGCAAAATGAAAACGTCTCGCATAATCTTCTGCGAAACGTTTTGCCAATGCCGAAGTTTTGCTGCTAAAAGCGTTATTCCAGTCGTTAAGATAAATGCTTTGAATCTCCTTATTTGCAGTATTAACGAAAGTGATCTTTTGTTCAATCCTTAAAGTGTGAATACTGTCTAATAAGCGTGCCTTCACATCGATGACATTCTGAGCAGAAAGACATCCCGAAAAAACTAAAAAGATCAGGAAAAAGCGAAGGTGTTTCAATTAAATAGATTTAGTACCGATAAGCAATCGGGGCTAAATATAATCAAACTTTAATACCTTCAATAAAGCTGTTAACTAGAAATTAGGACTTAGGTTATATTCCCCGTAGAATTGATCCAGAATTTCGATCACTTCATCTTCTGTATCCACCACCTGGACCAGGTCAATATCACCTTCACTTATATTCTGAAAGCTGTCTAATAAGGTTTTTTTGATCCAGTCTACAAGGCCGCTCCAGAATTCGGTACCTACAAGGATTATCGGGAATTTATCGATCTTATGGGTTTGTATTAGAGTGATCGCTTCAAATAGTTCATCCAGGGTTCCAAATCCGCCTGGCATCACTACAAATCCTTGAGAATATTTAACGAACATCACCTTACGAACAAAGAAGTAGTCGAAGTCCAGGCTTTTATCGTTGTCTATGTAAGGATTATCATGTTGCTCAAAAGGTAATTCTATATTCAGACCTACAGAAGTACCACCCGCCAGGTGAGCCCCTTTATTACCGGCTTCCATGATCCCGGGACCACCACCGGTGATCACACCATAACCATGATCAACGATCTTCTTGGCTACTTTTTCGGCCAGTTTATAGTACTTCATATCGGGTTTTGTTCTGGCCGATCCAAAAATCGATACGCATGGTCCAATTTGGCTCAGTTTTTCATAACCGTTCACAAATTCTCCCATGATTTTAAAAATGGCCCAGGAATCATTTGTTTTTATTTCGTTCCAGGCTTTATTCCTATTCTGTGTTTTCATATATAATAATTAGTGTAATTCCTTCTTAAGGAATTTTGCAGTATAACTTTTAGTGTTTTTAATTATTTCTTCTGGCGTTCCTTTGGCAACAACCTCTCCGCCACCTTTTCCACCTTCATATCCTATGTCAATTATATGGTCGGCCATTTTAATTACATCCATATTATGTTCAATGATTAGAACTGTATTCCCTTTATTGGTCAGGGTGTTTAAAACGTCCATTAA
>JBFGDP010000352.1:0-2508 GCA_041580575.1 Christiangramia sp. | reverse complement strand
TTCCCGCTCTATATCGCCAAAAGGTATTTATTTACCAAGAGTAAAAGCAATGCTATCAATATCATTACAATCATTGCCGCGATTGGAGTGTTCGCCGGTGCTTTTTCTTTATTTATCGTATTAAGCGGATTCTCAGGACTGAGAGATTTCAGTCTTTCTTTTTCGAATGAATTTGATCCCGATCTTAAGGCCATTCCCGCCCAGGGAAAAGTGCTTCAGATTTCTGAAAACCAATTGGCCAGAATTGAAGAAATTCCGGAGATCCTTGAATATAGCAAGATCGCTGAAGAGCGGGTCATTTTAAGCTATAAATCCAAGACCAATCCAGCCTACATTAAAGGTGTGGATGAAAATTACCGCAGGGTGAATCAAATAGACAGTGCGATCGTTTTTGGCACCTGGTTAACCAAAAGCGAACCCCAGGTTGTTATTGGGAATGGGCTATCCAGGCTGCTGGATATAGGTACTTTTAATTATCAACATCTCCTCAAGATAATGGTGCCCAAACCCGGCAAGGCAGCCATTAATATGACTAACCTCCAGGATGCATTCAACGTAAAACAAGCTATAGTTAGCGGAATTTACAGTGTAAACGAGGAACTGGACGACAGGTATGTTTTTACCAACATTAGTTACGCCAAGGCCCTGTTAGATCTTGAGGCAAATGAATATTCGGCCATAGAATTTAAAGTGGACCCGGAAGCAGACCTGGCGTTGATTACAAAAAAAATCGATGGGATCTTTAAAGGTAAAGCGGTGGTGAAATCCCGGGCAGAATTGAATGATGCCCTGAATAAAATGCTGAATTCAGAAAACCTTTTTGTTTACCTCATCTTTACCCTGGTTCTCACCATCGCCCTGTTCAATGTGGTTGGATCTATCATCGTGATGATCCTGGATAAAAGGGAAAATATAAAAACACTTTACAACCTTGGAGCTACGCCCAACCAGATCAAGAATATTTTCTTTCTGCAAGGAATGCTTATGACCGGTCTGGGGGGTATCATCGGTCTGCTGGTTGCGATCATTCTAATTGTATTACAAATGAATTTTGATCTTGTAATGATCACACCAAACCTTCCCTATCCCGTTAAAATGAAAGTACAGAACATTTTGATCGTTCTTGTAACTATTTTCACCCTGGGATTGATCGCCTCCTATATCGCTGCAGGAAGAAGTAAAAAAGCACTGAATTAGGCAAATTCGAAGCCTGCAAACTCACGCTCTACCTCATCAAAAGCTTTGAATACGTCTACAGAATCATCACTGGTGACCATCTTCATTCGATATTCCTTGAAGTGCGGGATACCTTTAAAGTAATTGGTATAATGGCGGCGGGTTTCGAAAACCCCTAAGCGTTCGCCTTTCCAGTCTATTGACATCTGTAAATGTCT
This sequence comes from Christiangramia sp., assembly GCA_041580575.1. GTDB lineage: Bacteria > Bacteroidota > Bacteroidia > Flavobacteriales > Flavobacteriaceae > Christiangramia. Next base: position 1,114 of record JBFGDP010000352.1, on the reverse strand, counting down.
TCTGGCCGCATCTACTCTTTCTTCAAGGGTTGGAGGAGCCATATGCTCACCGGTTTTAAAGAAGTGCTTTACTTCCCTGAAGAACCATGGATAACCTATGCTGGCTCTTCCGATCATAGCGCCATCAAGCCCAAACTTATCGCGCATTTCTACTGCCCGCTCAGGTGAATCAACATCTCCGTTACCAAATACGGGAATATGCATACGGGGATTATTCTTAACCTCGGCGATTGGTGCCCAGTCGGCTTCGCCTTTATACATTTGCGCCCTGGTCCTGCCATGAATGGAAATGGCCTGGCAACCTACATCCTGGAGTCTTTCAGCGACTTCAACGATCTTAATGGAATCGTGATCCCATCCCAGCCTGGTCTTGACCGTAATAGGTAGTTTGGTATGTTCTACCATGGCCTTGGTCAAAGAAACCATAAGGTCTATATCTTTAAGAATACCTGCACCGGCTCCTTTAGAAACCACTTTCTTTACCGGGCATCCAAAATTAATGTCGATTATATCTGGTCCCGATTTCTCTACGATCTCTACAGATTGCAACATGGATTCCAGATTCGCTCCAAAGATTTGGATTCCAACCGGGCGTTCCTTCTCGTAAATATCAAGTTTCATGGTGCTTTTCGCAGCGTCGCGAATTAGCCCTTCTGAAGAGATAAATTCTGTATATACCACATCTGCTCCCTGTTCCTTGCAAAGTGCACGGAATGGCGGGTCACTCACATCTTCCATCGGTGCGAGAAGCAACGGGAAGTCTCCAACATCTATATTTCCAATTTTTGCCAAAGCTGCTGTTTTTCAGGTCGCAAAATTACTAAATAATTCCAATGCCTGAAAATTAGTTCGCTACACGGCTAATTTATTGATCTTATGAGCCTAAACGCTCACTTTCTTCAGCAGTGATCGCTCTTTTATTATCACCAAGTTTGAAATTTCCAAATTTGTAGGTTATCCCAAATCTCAACATTCTGGATTCTGGCATGGCGAAAAAGGAGTTATTTTGATTTAAATACTGAGAACGCATAGGCACGTTCATAGTATTAAAAATATCGTCCACATTAACGGTAGCTATAAGCCTGGAATCAAAAAATGATTTTCTTAGTCCCAG
>JBFGDP010000351.1:0-2512 GCA_041580575.1 Christiangramia sp. | reverse complement strand
GTTTACCAGTTCTACTGTATCTTCTACATACTCCCATGCCACTGTTTCAGTAGCACCAAGGGCAGTTTTTTGAATGTCTTTATGAGGTGGCTGAGCAGTAATCCCACAGAGGTAGATCTTTTTTATCAGAAAAGCATCGGCAGTACGAAAAACAGAACCAATATTATTCAGACTTCTAATATTATCCAGAACCACAATAATAGGAGTTTTCTCGGCCTCTTTGAACTCCTGTACACTTTTACGATCCAGCTCGGCATTTTTCAGTTTTCTTCTGTTCATGCGGCAAAAATAGGAAAATGAAACATCATTAGATAACATTTAAGGATGCCTGGAGATCATAATTTTCGATGGATTTTGTTAAATTTATAACTGCTTGCTTTCCAAATCTATTCTCTCCTAACCTCTTTTTGTTGATGGTTTTTATGAATATAAAAAATCAAAATTATGAGAACTTTCAGAACAGTATTAGCAATTGCCATTCTATTTATGGCAACCGGTTTTTCCTTTGGTCAGGAAATGAAGGCCGAAAAATATGAAGATCCGCAATGGGTAATGATGGCCCAGATCAAATTCAAGCCTATGAAAAAAGATGCGGCCATGAGTATCGTGCACAATTATTTTGTGAAGGCAGATGAGGATGCGGGAATAGAACCGCCTACTACTTTTCATATGGTAGGTGGAGATTACGATATGATCGTGGTTTGGGATATGAAAGAAGGCGTGGAAACCCTGAATTATAAGATGACTCCAGATGATGTGAAATGGATGCAGTCTATGGCCAAGGTCGCCGGAGGACAGGATAAGGCCATGGCAAAATTAGACGAATTTATGTCATATGTGGATACCTGGGAAAATTCCCTGGCGAGGAGAGAATGATGTCAACAGTATTTTATTTGAAATTGATAACTTAGATGGGACAAAATATGTCCCATCTTTATTTTATTATTTATGAGAAATTTTATTCTGCTTGCCCTTTTTCTAATCATAAGCTTAACTATCCAGTCCCAGGAGAAATCTGAACTACAGCTCCTTGATATTTTCGATTATGAATATGTATCAGATCCTCAGATATCGCCTGATGGTAAAAAGATCGTCTACGTACGGAATTTTAAGGATATCATGACAGATAAGAACCTGTCCAATCTTTGGATAGTGAATACAGACGGTTCGCAAAACCGTCCGTTAACCACAGGTAATCATAATGATCTTAATCCCCGTTGGTCCAGGGATGGGAAAAAACTGGTGTTTCACTCCAATATGCAGGATGAGAAAATGAAGATATTTCTCATGTGGATAGATTCTAAAGAATACTTTCCCCTAACAAATACTACTCAAAGTCCAGGTGATGCCAGCTGGTCTAATAATGGAGATTACCTGGCATTTACTATGTTCGTACCAAAGAAGTCTGATTCTTTTATCAAGTTACCTGCGAAACCTGAAGGTGCTAAGTGGAATGATGCGCCCAGGTTCATAGATAAATTAAATTACCGTGGCGATGGTCGTGGATATTTAAAAGAAGGGAACCGGCAAATATTTATTATTTCGGCAGATGGAGGAACTCCGCGACAATTAACTAGTTCAGATCATGATCATGGAACGCCGGTTTGGTCTGCAGATGATCGCAAGCTATATTTTTCTGCCAACCTTCATGAAAATGCAGACCTGGATCCTGTAAATTCAGAAATTTATGAGTTGGATATAGAATCGGCAAAAGTTACTGCGATTACCAACAGGCAGGGTCCTGATTCTAATCCGGTAGTTTCACCCGGGGATAATACCATCGCTTATCTTGGCTACGACGACGAACTTCTGGGCTATCAGATCAACGATCTTTATATACTAAATAAAGAAAGCGGTGAGTCAAAATTGCTCTCCGGTGATTTTGACAGGGATATTGAAAATATACAATGGGACGGCAAGGGTAAAGGTTTGTATTTCCAGTATAATGATCATGGAGATACGAAGATCGGCTATATAGATCTTAAAGGCAATTTTAAACAGGTAGCCCAGGGGCTAGGCGGACTATCATTAGGCCGACCATACAATGCTGCCTCCTTTTCAGTTTCCAGTAAAGGCATCCTGGCCTATACCTATGGGACCTCTCAAAGTCCAGCAGACCTGGCCGTGCTGGATGGTAAAAAGATGAATCGCCTTACGGGTGTAAATGATGATCTCTTTTCGTATCGTGAGACCGGGAACGTGGAAGAAATAACCTGGAAATCATCTTACGATGATCGTGAGATCCAGGGCTGGCTGGTCACCCCGCCAGGTTTTGATCCATCCAAAAAATATCCGTTTATCCTGGAAATACATGGCGGACCTTTTGCGAGTTATGGCAACGTTTTTTCGGCAGAAGTGCAGGCATTCGCCGCTGCCGGTTACGTAGTTCTGTATTCCAATCCGCGCGGGAGTAGTGGCTATGGAAAAGAATTCGGAAACCTAATCCACCACGATTATCCTAACCATGATTATGAAGACCTTATGAGCGGCGTTGATGCAGCAATTGAAAAAG
>JBFGDP010000350.1:0-2515 GCA_041580575.1 Christiangramia sp. | reverse complement strand
TGACTGGCCATTTCTCTTTGGTGAGAAGTTGATAACTCTATGCCGGTTCACACAATTTTTAGTTTCTAAATGCATTTATTTATTTTAATAGTCTCTTATTTGTATTTTTGCTCAAATCCTTGAACCTACGTATGGCTAAAAAGAAAGCTAAGACCAAGAAAACCGCCAATAAATCACGTAATTTTTCCCTGAAGCTGGACCGACAGCAAAAAGTGGTTTTAGGTAGTTTCCTTATGCTTTTTGGCCTGGCGCTAATCGTCGCATTTATATCTTTTCTTTTTAACTGGCAGGCAGACCAAAGCGTTCTGAACGAATTTGCAAACCGCGAGATCGAAGCCAGGAACTGGCTGAGCAAATTTGGAGCTACGATAAGCGACTTTTTTATCTATAAAGGTTTTGGACTTGCCTCCTTCTCTATCGCTTTTTTAATCTTATTAAGCGGGATCTATCTTTTCTTTGGCTTTAATAGTGCTAATCTTAGAAAGTTCTGGTTCTGGGGAGTTCTGGTTATGATCTGGTTATCGGTGTTTTTCGGCTTTTTTGCTGAAAAGAATGCCTTACTGGGAGGACGAATAGGTTTTGAAACCAATGACTTTATTCAGGATTATCTGGGATTTTTTGGAACGGCCCTTTTAATGTTATTCCTTTTTATAGCCTACCTGGCAATACGCCTGAAGCTTACTCCAGAAATGGTTGGCGGGTATTTTAGATCTGGTAAAAAGGAATTACAGGATGCCATGCAGGAGCATAAGTCTACTATTTCTGAAACCGACGAAGAAAAAGACTGGAAAGAAACCGTGATCCAACCAAAAGTTGAAGAAGAAAAAACTCCAAGTTTAGATCTTTTCGAAGAAAAACCAGAGCCAACCAAAGCTCCTGAACCTTCACCTAGTATGGAGGTAAATACGCCGCCAGAAGATGAAGTGGCCATGGAAGTGGAAGCTGCTCCAGAGGAGGAAGAGGAAGATAATCTTAGCACGAAGCTGGTAAAGGATTTTGGAGAGTTCGACCCAACCCTGGAATTAAAGAATTATAAATTCCCAACAATAGAGCTGCTTAAAGACTATGGTGGATCTATCACCATAGACCAGCAGGAACTGGAAGAGAATAAGAACCGTATCGTAGATACGCTCAAGAATTATAAAATTGAAATCGCCCAGATAAAGGCGACCGTGGGACCTACGGTTACACTTTATGAAATTGTACCCGAAGCCGGAATTAGAATTTCCAAGATCAAGAACCTGGAAGATGATATCGCGCTTTCCCTATCTGCACTTGGGATAAGGATCATTGCGCCTATCCCTGGACGCGGAACTATCGGTATCGAAGTTCCTAATAAGAATGCCAGCATCGTTTCCATGCGCTCAGTGATCGCTTCCGCTAAATTTCAAAATGCCGAAATGGAATTACCTCTGGCGCTTGGGAAAACCATTTCTAACGAGACTTTCGTGGTAGATCTTGCTAAAATGCCGCATATGTTAATGGCAGGGGCAACAGGACAGGGTAAATCTGTTGGATTAAATGCGATCCTCACCTCCCTCCTCTACTCCAAACATCCGGCAGAAGTGAAATTTGTTCTGGTAGACCCTAAAAAGGTTGAACTAACTTTATTCAATAAGATCGAGCGTCATTACCTGGCGAAACTTCCCGATACCGAGGATGCGATCATAACCGACAATAATAAAGTTATAAATACGCTGAATTCTCTTTGTATTGAAATGGATGATCGTTATGAGCTGCTGAAAAACGCCATGTGCCGTAACATAAAAGAATACAACACAAAGTTCAAGGCCCGGAAGCTTAACCCTAATGACGGGCATAAATTCCTGCCATATATCGTTCTGGTAGTAGATGAGTTTGCAGATCTTATCATGACCGCAGGGAAAGAAGTAGAAACCCCTATCGCCCGTCTGGCCCAGCTGGCTCGTGCGATTGGTATTCACCTTATCATTGCAACACAAAGACCTTCGGTAAACGTAATTACCGGTATTATAAAAGCCAACTTCCCGGCTCGGGTTGCCTTTAGAGTAACTTCAAAAATAGACTCCAGGACCATTCTGGACAATCAGGGAGCAGACCAGTTAATTGGGCGTGGTGATATGCTTTTCACTCAGGGTAATGAATTAAAGAGACTGCAGTGCGCCTTTGTAGATACTCCCGAGGTAGACAAAATAACAGAATTCATAGGATCACAAAAAGCTTATCCAGATGCGCACCAGTTACCAGCCTATGAAAGTGAGGAAAGTGGCACAGGAGTTGATATAGATGTGAGCGAGCGGGATAAGCTATTCCGTGAAGCTGCAGAAGTGATCGTAACCGCCCAGCAAGGCTCGGCTTCATTACTTCAGAGAAAATTAAAACTTGGCTATAACCGAGCAGGTAGAATTATAGATCAACTGGAAGCCGCAGGCATCGTTGGTCCTTTTGAAGGAAGCAAGGCCAGGCAGGTTTTAATCACAGATCTTGCAGCGTTAGATCAGCTATTAAATAAACCAGATAATTAAAAAATCAAAAT
>JBFGDP010000349.1:0-2520 GCA_041580575.1 Christiangramia sp. | reverse complement strand
TCGGGTTCTTTAAATAAGACCTTTATTTTCTGAATGCTGGATAGCCTTTTCACTATTCTGAAAATAACAAGTGTTCACGTTCATAGAATTCAGGTTATCCAGAACCTTTTTGACCTTCTCCTTTTCCTTTTTTGTAGTTTGCCGAATATAAACTGCTTTAATATTCATTGGAAAGGTTTTGCAGATTCTTTCATATAAAAAAGGATCATGCTGGGAATCATCGCCCAGTAACACATACTGAAGATTTGGATAAAAAGATATAATATCCTTGATCTTGACGAATTTATGATCATGGTCTCCCCTACCAGACTTAACAAAATCTCTTAGCCCGGTTTTAATTTTTTTCAATTTTATTACTGCTTTGGGTAGATCATGCAGATCGGCAAATTCTGTAATAAAATCGTATAAATTCCATTCACTACTGGAGACAAAAAAAAAGGAATTTGTCGCCTCGGAACTATCCTGTCCAGCCTGGCTAAGTCTCTTATAATGTCTCACCACGTCATTAAAAACTTTTCTTTTATTTATATTTTTAGATAGCATCACGTATAACTTTTTAAAAAAGCTATTGCTGTGCGACACCAAAAAGGTATCATCTATATCTGATATTATTCCCCATTTCCCTGGATATGGTTTTAATAACTGGCCTTTTTCGATCATGCCGAAATCATACATCTTACAGGTGATCTCATATTCATGCCAGCCTGGTTTCAGTTTCCCCTTATACGGAACCGTGAACCTGAAATAACCATCTTCCTGCGTTTTGGTGGTAACTTCAAGCTCCCTGAATTTTAATCGCACTTCAAAATTCTCCAGTGGCTTGATCCGGAATTTATGCAAAATAGCATGTGCATGTTTGATACCTTTCTTATCGATCCTGAATTTATCTGGTGCCCAGGATTTAAAGAGGTGTCCAAAAACTACCAATTCTTCTTCATTTACATATCCGCGGTATAACTTAAGATCTAATTTCAAAATATTGGCCTTTTTTTAAAATTCCTTCATTCCAAAATACTTATTTTTAATGGGTTCATAATGATCACTACATGAATTTTAAGGAAGTTTTATTGGTCGTAAACCCTATATCCGGGCAAACGAATAAAAAAGAAATCATCTCTAAAGTCCATAAGCATCTGGATAAGATCCAGGCTAAATATCATTTATATACCACCACCGGTAAGGATGATAAGGAAAAAATACAGAAAAGGATCCATGACCACCATATAGATCATATTTTAGTAGCGGGCGGTGATGGCACCATTAACCTGGTGGCAGATGCGATTAAAAATTTCGACCTTGCTATGGGTATTATTCCTGCGGGATCGGCAAATGGTTTAGCCGTTAATTTTAACATTCCAGATGGACTCGATGACCAAATAGCCGTAGCATTAAGCGGGAATACCAGGAACCTGGATATGCTTTGTTTAAACGATCACATATGTCTTCATCTAAGCGACCTGGGTATTAACGCCGAATTAATAAGGAATTATGACAACTCCTCTATTCGAGGAAAATTTGGCTACCTAATTAATACTATACCAACCCTGCTTAAGAGTGAATTCCCTTATGATTTTATTATAGAGACCGCATACGGAAAGAAGGAAGTTCAGGCAATACTACTTGGCATCGCCAATGCCAACAAATATGGCACCGGGGCGAATGTGAATCCCAAAGGTGTACCTGATGATGGTAAATTTGAAATCCTCATTTTTAAAAAATTAAGCTTTTCTGAAATCTTGAAGACCTTAAGAAATGAGAGTGATCTGGACCCGGATTTTGTGGAAATAATCTCCACCAGTAAAGCTAAGGTTTTCAGTAAAAAACCGGTAGCATTTCAGGTTGACGGGGAATATATTGGCCAATGTACAGAGATCGACATTAAAATAATTCCGGAGAAATTAAAATTAGTGATCCCCTGATTATAACCAAAGTATTAATCCTTTACCGGAAGATAGATCTCTGCAACCCAATTCAACTCATCCATGTTGATTTTAGGGTTATTATGATATACCTCCATAGGCCAGCTCTCTGGCTCCAAACCCCGTTCATTGGCCAGGTATAGGAGATCAAACCAACTCACATGAGACAACCTGTAATTTCCATTAAAAATTAATTTTACAGCCTTTTTAGCCTGGAATTTTTTCAGATTTAAATTTGGTGGCGCCACCAGGGTAGTTGCTTCCTTCACTGGAAAACAGAAATCAAAATCTATGAGATCCTTATCTCTATCCCATTGAGTGACCTTTAGAAAAGGATAACCGTTAAGATCAATTTTATTCTTTAAAATGAAATTTTCTAATAACGAGATGGTTTCCATCATTTCTGCGGCCTTCCCGGTTAAAGGAATATTTTTAGAAGAACTACATACGCATTCCATTTCTGGTGAGCTCACCAGAGAATCCAGCGGTTTTATCTTATATAGTTTTTGATGTTCTGCAAGCTGTCTTTTAAAAGAGAGTACACTTTGCTTCAAAGTATCTATATAAATACTTTTCTTAAAGGGATTGATGATTTCCAACC
>JBFGDP010000348.1:0-2532 GCA_041580575.1 Christiangramia sp. | reverse complement strand
CTATGACCTGGGGACAGCAAAATACAGAAGCCGAAGGTCATGCTCAGATCGATTTCGCGCTAGATAAGGGGGTTAATTTCATCGATACGGCAGAAATGTATTCCATCCCTGCAGATCCCGAAACACAGGGTAGTACTGAAATGGTAATTGGGAGCTGGATCAAAAAAACTGGGAGACGAGAGGAAGTGGTCATCGCTTCAAAAATAGCCGGCCCTTCAGAAATGGTGTCTCATATAAGGCCCAAACTCGGATTTCATAAAGAGGCACTGCAGGATGCAGTAAACAAAAGTTTAGAGAGGTTGCAAACAGATTATATAGACCTATATCAATTACACTGGCCAGAAAGGAATACTAACTATTTTGGGAAATTAGGATATGAACATTCAGAAGATGAGCAATGGAGCGATAATTTTCGTGAAATTCTGGAAGGATTGAATGACCTGGTGAAACAGGGTAAAATAAGACATGTGGGACTTTCCAATGAAACCCCTTACGGATTGATGCGATTTCTGGAGGAGAGTAAAAAGGGATTGCCCAGGGTAGTAACCGTTCAAAACCCTTATAATTTACTCAATAGAAAAGATGAAATAGGCTTAACCGAGGTCTGTCACCGTGAGAATGTAGGACTCTTTCCATACTCCCCTTTAGGAATGGGGACATTAAGCGGTAAACATCTCAACGGGATTAAAGCAAATACCAGGTTAAGCCTGTTCCCGCAGTATAAAAGATATTCGAATGAGGCATCTGTTGCGGCAACCAGAAAATATAAGAAGCTTGCAGATAAACATGGTTTAAGCCTTACCCATCTGGCGCTGGCCTTTGTGAATCAGCAGCCATTTGTTACCAGTAATATTATTGGAGCGACCAGTTTGGAGCAGTTGGAGGAAAATATCAATAGTATAGAGGTTGTACTAACTAAAGAAATTCTGGAAGAAATTGATAAGATACACCGGGAAATACCTAATCCTGCTCCTTAATTGATGATTTCTACCAGGCTTTCATGAATGTACATAGGGCGATCCAGGCTGTCCCTTACATGAAACCAATCTATAGATTTTCCCTGGACATATAAGACTTCTCCCAGGGCGCCATCCCTGATCAATTTTGAATTGTTGGTTGCCGGTTTATTACGAAGAGCCGCTTTTCTGCCGGCGATCCTGATTCTTTCCGTTAAAACTTCGGTGGTTTCCATGGGATCTACACTTTCTTCGTTCAAATAAACATATCCTATGGGGTCTATTGCCCCCTCCTGCTTTTTATAGATCCCAAAGTGCAAGTGAGATGGAGTGTATTTTGCGTTTCCGGTATTGCCTACAAAACCGAGGGTGTCTCCGGCTCGCACTTTTTTTAGATCTGGCACTATGCTATCTAAATGAGCATAATAAAGTGATTGCTTTCGCTTGCGATCCCATAGCCAGACCTGTTTTCCGCCCAGGCCTTTTTCACCGGTAAATTTTATTCTGCCGTCAGAGGCTGCAATGACCGGTGTGCCCTTATTTGCAAAAATATCGATGCCCTTATGAACTCGTTTTCCACCATCCCTGATATCACCCCAATAACTGCCGATATCTGAATTTTTTCCTTCAGAAACCGGAAATAGATAGGCCGGTGTTTTTTGAATACTTATCTGGAAGGCAGTATTAGCTTCGATCTCCGGCTGAAAAATAAGTTTATATAAACCTTTTTCCTTTATTTCGTAGTGCAGCATTTTCTCCTCGGGCTTTCCATATTTCACCTTGAGAAAGTTTCCCGTAGTCTTGTCTTTCTTAAAAATTTCAGTAAAAACAAGGGTTTTTGAACTGTCGGTTCGTACTTCTGCCTGCAGAATTTCTCCCGGCATTAAATAAGTTTCATACGAGTAGATGCCAAAATTTCTAGGCTTGAAGGCTCCCAATTCTACATAAGGCAATTCGATCTCCAGGCTTTCATCAAGACCCTGTAGTTTTCTGTCCTGCCAGATCGCGAAGAGCTCATCAGAAATATTTTCGTTTTTTTTGTATTGTTCATCTTCGGGTAAACCGGCTATAAAATCCTCTGCTTTTTCCAGTTGAGAACAGGAATAGAGCATTAAGATGCAAAATATGGTAATTATTATCCGGTTAAACATTGTACCTAAAATTGGATCAAATATAAGCAGGAAAATTGCTAATATTATCCAAAAAGATGCGAGACAACATCCTCGATTTTAGCAACTTTAATGATCTTTATCTGGAAATTTCCTTTCGGGATTTTACTCTGTTTGGAAACCATAATAGAGGCAAAACCAAGCTTTTCAGCCTCCAGAATTCGTTGTTCAATGCGGGTTACCGGTCTTATTTCTCCGGCGAGACCAACTTCTGCCGCGAAACAGGTGTCTTTTTCCAGCGCCACATCCTCATTCGATGAAAGTATCGCTGCAATTACCGCAAGGTCTATCGCAGGATCATCTACACTAATTCCTCCGGTCACGTTGAGAAAAACATCCTTGGCCCCGAGTCTGAACCCGGCTCTTTTTTCCAGAACCGCAAGAAGCATATTCAATCTTTTTGCATT
>JBFGDP010000347.1:0-2536 GCA_041580575.1 Christiangramia sp. | reverse complement strand
CCCGGCCAGATAGATCTCCCCAGAAGAGTGATCTCGGGTCTTAAGGAAGCCCTGCTGGTTTTAAAAGATGTCAAGGGAGTTGGTACGGTATATCTGGACGATAAGGATGTGATTAGACACAGGCTGGTTAAAAAGATCATTGCGGCTTACAAGACGATAGAACATAACGATTAATATAAAGAATAAGCTCTTTATGAGTAATACCATAATTAAGACAAATTTTAAGTTCCCGGGACAGGTCTCGGTATATAAAGGCAAAGTAAGAGACGTTTATTCCCTTGAAGATGACAGGTTGGTAATGATCGCATCAGACAGGCTTTCAGCCTTCGATGTGGTAATGCCTAAAGGGATTCCCTATAAGGGGCAGATCCTGAACCAGATCGCTACTAAAATGATGGAAAAAACGGCAGATATAGTGCCTAACTGGCTGGAAGCTACTCCAGATCCAAATGTCGCGATCGGCAAAAAATGTGAACCATTTAAGGTAGAAATGGTTATTCGCGGGTATATGTCTGGTCACGCTGCCAGGGAATATAAGGCCGGGAAAAGAGAGTTATGCGGCGTGAGCATGCCCGAAGGCCTGAAAGAAAATGATAAATTTCCTCAACCAATCATAACTCCGGCCACCAAAGCCGAACATGGAGATCATGATGAGGATATTTCACGCGAGGAAATTATAAAAAGGGGTATCGTTGCAGAAAAAGACTATATCCTGCTCGAGGACTATACCCGTAAACTTTTCCAGCGGGGAACAGAGATCGCTGCCGCTCAGGATCTAATTCTCGTAGATACCAAGTATGAATTTGGGAAGACAGCTTCCGGAGAGATCGTATTGATCGATGAGATCCATACCCCCGATTCCTCCAGATACTTTTATAAAAAAGGATACGAAGAAAGACAGCAAAAAGGCGAAGCCCAGAAACAATTATCGAAAGAATTTGTTCGCCAATGGCTTATCTCAAATGGTTTTCAGGGACTCGAAGGTCAGAAAGTACCTGAAATGAGCGATGAGTATATAGAATCTGTTTCTGAAAGATATATCGAGCTCTATGAAAAAATCACCGGGGAAAAGTTTGTAAAAGCCGATGTTTCAAATATTGAAGACCGTATTCAGAAAAATGTAGAATCCTATTTACAGACTCATTAGAATACAAATTTGCTAGAACGCATAAAGAGGAAATAATAAAATTTCAGATGGTATTTACAGAAAAATTAATGTCTGTAATCTAATCTGTAGTACCAGCTTCGAAGCCATCAGTTTCCAGAAAATTTTTATTAATTTTAAGGACAGAACCGGTAAATCCGGTTCTGTCTTTTTATTTAAATCAATCTTAGCATGAGCAATTACCATATCAAAAATCTTGAGGAATATTTCCAGGTATATAGAAAATCTGTAAGTGAACCCGAAAAATTCTGGCAGGAGATAGCAGAAGAACATTTTGTATGGCGTAAGAAATGGGATAATGTGCTTAGCTGGGATTTCAAAAAGCCGGAAGTTAAATGGTTTGAGAATGCCAAATTAAATATAACTGAAAATTGTATAGACCGGCATTTGCTGGCGCAGGGAGATAAAACGGCTATAATCTGGGAACCTAATGACCCGCAGGAAGATGCTTTGCACCTTAGTTTTAATGAGCTGCATAAAAAAGTGAATAAGTTTGCGAATGTCTTAAAGGACAATGGCATAAAAAAGGGAGACCGGGTATGTATCTATTTGCCTATGATCCCTGAACTAGCCTATGCTGTTCTCGCATGCGCCCGTATAGGAGCTATTCACTCCGTGGTATTTGCCGGCTTTTCGGCTTCAGCACTGGCAACCAGGACACTGGATGCAGACTGTAAAATGATGATCACCGCAGATGGTTCCTATCGGGGCGATAAGACAATCGATCTTAAAGGTATTGTAGATAAAGCCCTGGAAGAATGCCCGGGAGTTGAAAACGTTCTGGTAGTTAACAGGATTGGAGCTGAGGTAGTCATGAAAGAGGGACGGGATAAATGGCTGGCACCGCTTATGGAAAAAGCTTCAGATAGTTGTGCCCCGGAAGTAATGGACGCTGAAGATCCCTTGTTTATTCTGTACACTTCGGGATCTACCGGTAAACCTAAGGGGATGTTGCATACCACGGCCGGTTATATGGTATATGCTGCCTATACTTTTAAAAACATTTTTAATTACCAGGGCGATGATGTGTACTGGTGTACTGCCGATATAGGCTGGATCACCGGTCATTCTTATATTGTTTATGGACCATTGCTGAACGGTGCCACTACCGTGATGTTCGAAGGAGTGCCTTCTTATCCAGATTTTGGGCGTTTTTGGGAGATCGTAGAAAAGCATAAAGTGAATCAGTTCTATACCGCGCCAACCGCGATAAGGGCACTGGCTAAAAAAAACCTCGAATTCGTAGACAAATATGACCTTTCTTCGCTGAAAGTATTAGGAACGGTGGGCGAACCAATTAATGAAGAAGCCTGGCACTGGTATGATAATAACATCGGGAAGAATAAGAGCCCAATCGTAGATACCTGGTGG
>JBFGDP010000346.1:0-2555 GCA_041580575.1 Christiangramia sp. | reverse complement strand
AGCTTAGGAGCATTTTTAAGGTCGGCATACTCATAGAACATTTTTTTTAACTGTTCTTCGTCATATTCATTAACGACCTCATAAGCACTCAGCTTATCACCCTGATTCATTCTCATATCCAGTTTCGCATCGAACCTGGTAGAAAAACCTCTTTCAGCTTCATTGAATTGATGCGAGGAAACTCCAAAGTCACCTAAAATTCCATCCACCTGTTTCACACCATAGAATCTTAAAAAACGTTTCAGAAACCTGAAATTCTCGTTGATGAGAGTAAATCGCGGATCATCTATTTTATTATCCAGGGCATCTTTATCCTGGTCAAAAGCATATAACTTTCCGTTAGACCCCAGCCTACGCAAGATCTCTCTGGAATGCCCTCCTCCACCAAAGGTCACATCCACGTAAGTCCCGTCTGGCTTAATATCCAAACCATCGACCGACTCCTTTAAAAGAACAGGATTATGATATTCCATTTAGGTCATCGTTGCCCATCACATCCTCCGCCAGACTTGCAAAATCATCTGAAGAATCTTCAAGGGTTTGTTCATATTTTTCCTTATCCCAGATCTCAACGATATTGATCGCCGAAGAAAGAACGATCTCTTTACCAATCCCGGCAAAGCCTATAAGATCTTTTGGTATTAAAAGCCTCCCGTTAGCATCAACCTCTACAGTCCTAACCCCAGCCGTAAACCTTCTAATGAAATCATTATTTTTCTTTACGAATCGGTTAAGTTTATTCATCCTGTTCATAAGAACATTCCACTCCTCCATTGGGTATAGCTCAAGGCAATTCTGGAAAACTGCCCGTTTAATAACAAAACCATCCTGCATCATTGGAGCCAACTGCTTCTTCAATGCTGAAGGCACCATTAGACGGCCTTTCGCATCGACTTTGCATTCGTATGTTCCAATTAAATTTATCACGGTCAGGTATTATAGAGCCAAATATATTGAAAATATTACCACAATTTACCACTTTTTACCACAATGTTGATAAGTTTTACCACCGTATGTAATTGAAAACCTTTGAAATAGCGCTATTGACTTATATTTCAGGAATTTGAAAAACAGTGAGCAGAAGGCGGGAATAGGATCTTAAAATCGAGTTGTTTATAAATTTCCCACTTCGTTTAAAACCAATAGCAGTTGCCTAAAAATGATTATACTTGTATCGAAATCGCTATATTTGCGATTGCTAACCGCAAAGGCTATCAATGAAAGATCACTTAAGGCAAGAGGGAAAATTCACATATCTTGAGAAGGGCGAAGGAACACCAATAGTTATCCTTCACGGACTTATGGGAGGCCTCAGTAATTTTGATGGAGTCATCAATTATTTTCCACAGAAGGGCTACAAAGTCCTTATTCCGGAACTGCCGTTATATTCTATGTCACTTCTTAAAACAAGTGTAGGCACATTCGCCAAATACCTTAAAGAATTTATTGATTACAAAGGCTATGAAAAGGTCATTCTACTGGGGAATTCCCTGGGTGGACATATCGCTCTACTGGCTACCAAGATGTTTCCCGAGATCGTGGAAGCACTGGTAATAACCGGAAGTTCAGGGCTATATGAGAATGCAATGGGAGAAAGCTACCCCAGACGTGGCGACTACGATTTTATCAAGAAAAAAGCCCAGGCAGTTTTCTATGATCCAGAGGTAGCCACTAAAGAGATCGTAGACGAGGTATACAACACAGTGAGTGATAGAAATAAGCTGGTTAAGACCCTGGCTATTGCAAAAAGTGCCATACGCCACAACATGGCCAAGGATCTTCCAAAAATGCAAACCCCTACCTGCGTGATCTGGGGTAAAAATGACACCGTGACACCACCGGAAGTAGCAGAAGATTTTCAGCGACTTTTACCGGATGCCGATCTATATTGGATTGATGAATGCGGGCATGCTGCCATGATGGAACACCCTGAGGAATTCAACCAGATCCTCCATGAATGGTTGAAAGAACGAAAGATCTAAATAAGCTTTTATGAAAATCAAGACGGCTGAATTTGTCGTAAGCAACTCCAAAGTTGAACTCTGCCCGAACAGTAATTTACCGGAATACGCTTTTATTGGCAGAAGTAACGTGGGGAAATCTTCCCTCATCAATATGCTTACAGGAAGAAAGTCTTTGGCCAAAACCTCAGCCAAACCCGGAAAAACTCAATTGATCAATCACTTTTTGATCAATAACAACTGGCACCTGGTAGATCTACCCGGTTACGGTTATGCCCAGGTCTCGAAATCTACCAAGCGGGTATTTCAAAAATTCATAACCGCATATTTCGAAAAGAGAGAACAGATGATCTGTGCTTTTGTCCTGATCGATTCAAGACATAAACCACAGCCCATAGATATGGAGTTCATGAAATGGCTGGGTGAAAATAATGTCCCCTTCTGTATTATATTTACCAAGGCTGATAAACTAAAGCCTAAAAACCTGGAAGAAAACATTGAGAACTACAAAGCCGAGATGTTGGAAACCTGGGAAGAAATGCCAGAATATTTTATCACGTCTGCGACCACAAAACTTGGCCACGACCAGGTTTT
>JBFGDP010000345.1:0-2564 GCA_041580575.1 Christiangramia sp. | reverse complement strand
TTAGCTTTGAAAAGGTAGATGTAAAATTGCTGAATCGCAGCGCGGAGGTTATAAATCCCTTTGCCGAACTTGATGGCAAAACCTTTAAGGTAGATACCATTCTGTTATCCAATATTCACCTCTGGGATTATATAAAGAATAAAGATATTATCATTGGGGAGCTGGAGATTTCCAATCCTATTATCAAAATCTATAAGGAAAGTAAAAAATCTGCAGGCTCTACCGGGGAGAAAAAAAAGACCGCCTCTTCTGAATTTAAAAATAAGGTACTGGTAAAAAGGGTGAGTGTGAATAATGGTACTTTTCAGATCTTTGAAAACGATAGTTCAGCTCATCGCCTGTTTGCCCGTCTTTCGCATCTCAATTTAGAGCAAATGCAAATAAACTCTGAAACCCTGAAGCAGACTGTTCCTTTTAATTATGACCTGATGCATTTGGAAGTAGATAGTCTTTATTATGATCTTAACCCTCAGCAGGAGTTAATAGCCGGTGACCTGTTGATAGATAATGCTAAGGTGACGATCACAGGTTTTAAGATCCTGCCTAAATATTCCAAATCTGCACACCAGGAGACTATAAATGTAGAAAAGGACAGGTATGACCTTAAACTGGATTCCGTAGTACTGAGCGATCTTAGCTGGAAATTTGAAAATGACAGTCTCAAAATAGAAAACCCGTACACCAGGATAAATGGCGGGTATTTCAGGATATATCGCGATAAGCTAAAAGCCGATGATAACAGCTTTAAGCCTTTATACAGCAGAATGCTGCGCAATATGCCTGCCAGGCTTAAACTGGATAGTATAGACATTGCCGGCATCTACCTTAAATATGAAGAAAAAATACATGAAGATAAAGAGGCAGGTGTTGTGGAATTTTCAAATCTAAATGCGCGCATCAGGAATATCACTAACATTGACCTAGGTCGTAAGGATTTTCCGAAGACAAAGATAAGTGTAGATACAGATTTTATGCGAAGTGCTCCGCTTCATGTAGACTGGGAATTTGACGTTAGCAACAGCTCAGATGCATTTAATATATCTGGGAATATGGGCAGACTGGCGGCAGAAGAAATGAACAAATTCCTGAAGCCGGCCATGAATGTTGAGGCAAAAGGGGAGATCCTGAATATGTACTTTAATTTCTATGGTAATAATACCAGTGCCAGTGGTGATATGAGACTGGAATATAAAGACTTTAAAGTGGAGGTAATGCAAAAGGATGGCATCAAGAAGAATAAGTTTGTCTCTGCGCTGGCCAATCTGCTTGTGAAGAATAAAGCATTGAATGATAAAGCCAACCCTAAGGATATTAGTTATACCCGTGATCAAACAAAATCTTTCTGGAACTATCTTTGGAATCTCGTTAAGAATGGAGCTTTAAAAGCTTTTCTTTAGATTTTAAAGGTGATCACCGGCTTGTTGGCATGATTTACCAGATCTTCGCTAATGCTGCCGTTGAAGAAATGAGCCAGTCCCTTGCGGCCATGAGTGCCTATGCCTATAAGGCTGGCATTTAATTTCTTCGAGAAATTAAGTATGCCCTGTTCCACACTTATGTCGTTATATATGTGGATCTTATAGTTATCGATACCGGTATCTTTAAGGAAATCCTTTAATTTTTTTTGAGCTTCAGCGCTGGTTACAAAATCATTGGGCGTATTCACGAATAACAAATGTAGAGTTGCGCCCATGGTCTTTGCAAAATCAACGGCCTTGCGT
Source organism: Christiangramia sp. (assembly GCA_041580575.1). Taxonomy (GTDB): domain Bacteria; phylum Bacteroidota; class Bacteroidia; order Flavobacteriales; family Flavobacteriaceae; genus Christiangramia. Next base: position 843 of record JBFGDP010000345.1, on the reverse strand, counting down.
AGTACATTCTTGTGAGCCGGAGTTGCATCTGTTGCGAATACAAAATGCTCTATTTCGAATTCAGGAATTTCATTCTTGATCACCAGCACCGGGATCTCTGAATGCCTAACCACTTTTTCTGTATTGGAACCGATGAACATCTCCTGGAATCCCCTGGCGCCATGAGATCCCATAACGATGAGATCACACTTTTTCTCTTTACCAATTTCCATAATACCTTCAAAGGCACGGTGAAATTCCACCACCTCGTGTACTTTGATGTCTTTGAGATAGGGTTCTTTCATGATACGGTTAAAGCGCTGATGGGCCAGTTTCATGAAGAATATGGCTTCGGGTAAATTCTGGCTGCCGCCACCAACAGGATCTATAAGTTGTAGTGGTAATTCCAGCATATGTAACAGGTAGATATCGCCATTGAATTTCCGGGCGAGCTGGGCAGCAACTTTCAGGGCCATTCCGGCCTGGTCGCTAAAATCTGTAGGAACGAGTATGTTTTTCATGATCGAAGTTAAATACCTAAAAATGAGCGTACTATTAAATTTACAAATAATATTTTAGCTCATCTGTCTATTTGGCATTTTTATGGATAGGGTTCTATGGGGATCTCCCACCCGGATAACGAGAATATAGGAGATAGCTCATTTCATTTAGAATCACGTTTTTATACTTGAAAAATATTGCTATATTTGCAGCGTTGAAACTAAAAAGTACAGCGAGGGGACAGAAGTCCCCTCTTTTTATAAACATATGCTGAAGGAGAAGGTAGAAAAATTAGCAGAGAAGGCATTCGAAGAAAATAATTCCTTATTTTTAATCAGCCTTGATGTAAACTCCGCCAACCAT
>JBFGDP010000344.1:0-2564 GCA_041580575.1 Christiangramia sp. | reverse complement strand
TTTGAATTGTCATTTCGACGAAGCAAAGCGCGGGAGAAATCTATTGAACATGTGTAAGCTTCATAACCCAAAGTGCCGTCAGTTTCATGATTTAATCACATGCTCAAATAAATTCAAAGAGGAGATGCTGAAACAAGTTCAGCATGACGATACTTCGAATTGTCATTTCGACGAAGCAAAGCGCAGGAGAAATCTCTTAAACAATTTGGAACTTCCTTCTTCCAAAGCGTCAGGAGTTTCAGGGTCCCGTGAGATGCTGAACAGGTTAAACCAGAACCTTCAACTCAACGACTAATCCTTCATTACCCCTCACATTAAATACAGTACCGTCTTCAAAAATGAGATACTGCCCCTTTATTCCTGTTAAAACTCCTTCAAAAAAAGGATTCTTAATAAGGTTAAGCGTTTTTATCTTTACTGGAAATTTACTTACAGGAAATTTAATTTCGGTTTCTTTATTATTCGCCAGGTAATATTCTTTAGCTTCCTCGGGAATGTAATCTTTAAGTTTTTCCCTTTCCTCGGCCAGATTGAGATCAACGATATCATTGGTCAACATCTTTCTCCAGTTGGTCTTATCTGCGACATGCTCCTTTAAAGCAACCTCGGTAATACCCGCCAGATAGCGGTTAGGCACCTCCACGATCTCTATAGCTTCATGCGCCCCCTGGTCTATCCATCTCGTAGGGATCTGGCTCTTCCTGGTGACCCCAACCTTAACATCACTGGAGTTAGCCAGGTAGACCACGTGGGGTTTTAACTGGGCTCTTTTCTCGAATTCAAGATCACGATCTTCTTCGTCCAGATGTGCCCTGCTTAATTCAGGATTGATCACCCAATCCCCGGCTTGAGGGATAGCACCGAAACAGTCATAACAAAAGCCCTGCCGGTAGATCTTCTTTTCCAACCCGCAATTGAGACACTGGTATCTAAGAAAGTTAAGGCTCATTTTCTTACCAATCATCTGGTTCATGTTGATAAAATCATTTTCCCAAACCAGGTAATACTGAACCACATCAGTAATTTCTGTTCTCATCTTCGTTAGAACTCCTTCGTATCTCATTAAAATTTTATTTTTAGACTCACTGAAATTTTTGCAGGCTACGAAGTTTCGTTTATTTTTAACGAATCAACCGAACGCCCTTTAAATATAAGCGTTAAAGATAAGAAGAATAATGCCAATTCCATTAGTCAACTCGATAGCTTCATGGTTCCTCAAAAAGAGGATCCATCAAATGGAGTTGTTCATGAAGTATCCCCATGAGGTTCAAAATGAATTGCTTAAGAACCTTCTTATCAAGGCCAAAAACACCGAATTTGGGAAGCGATATAATTTCTCCGGTATAAATTCCTACGAAACATTTAGACAACGGGTCCCTATTCGCAATTACGAAGATTACGAAGCATCTATAGAACGCAGCCGTAAAGGTGAAACCAATATCTTCTGGCCTACGCCTATAAAGTGGTTCGCAAAGTCCAGCGGAACTACCAGTGCCAAAAGTAAATTCATCCCGGTGAGTCAGGACTCTCTTGAAGATTGTCATTACGCTGCCGGTAAAGATCTTCTATGTATATACCTAAATAACAATCCGCAATCTCAATTATTTACAGGTAAGAGTTTAAGACTTGGGGGAAGTAAGGAGTTATACCAGGAAAACGGTACGTCCTATGGCGATCTTTCGGCGATACTTATAGACAATATGCCTTTCTGGGCTGAATTCAGCAGCACTCCCAGCAATGAAGTTTCCCTGATGCACGACTGGGAATACAAGATGCAGGCGATCGTAGATGAGACGATCAAAGAGAAAGTAACCAGCCTGGCCGGCGTGCCCAGCTGGATGCTGGTATTGTTAAATAACGTCCTGGAAACGACAGATAAAGAAAGTTTATTTGAGGTATGGCCTCACCTGGAGGTATATTTTCACGGCGGAGTAAGTTTTGAACCTTATGCTTCCCAGTATCAGAAGATCCTGCCCAAAGAAGACTTTAGATTTTACGAGATCTATAATGCATCTGAAGGTTTCTTTGCCTGCCAGGATCATAATGACACTAAAGAGCTCCTTTTAATGCTGGATTACGGGATCTTCTATGAATTTATCCCGATGGATGCCTATGGTACCGACGAAGAAATGGCCATTCCATTAAGCGAGGTGGAAACCGGTAAAAATTATGCGGTGGTCATCACCACTAATGCCGGGCTCTGGCGTTACAAGATTGGGGATACTGTGCGATTCACGAATGTAAATCCATACAGGGTGAAGGTTTCCGGGAGGACCAAACATCATATAAATGTTTTTGGTGAGGAACTGATTATCGAAAATGCCGAATCTGCTTTGAAAAAAGTTTGTTTAATGACCAATTGCGAGATCATTGATTATACGGTAGCTCCTATTTTCATGGAAGGTAAAGAAAAGGGAGCGCATGAGTGGATCGTGGAATTTAAAACTCCGCCACGGGATTTTGATAGATTCGTGCAGCAACTGGACCTGGCCTTACAGGAAGTTAACAGCGATTACGAGGCTAAAAGATATAATAACATGACCCTCAATCTGCCCAGGATCCAT
>JBFGDP010000343.1:0-2569 GCA_041580575.1 Christiangramia sp. | reverse complement strand
TTTGTAATTTTAGCAAAAAGCAAACTATGAAAAAGTTATTTTTATTTACTGTACTGGCAACATTTCTTATAAGTTGCAATGGTAATGCCCAAAAAAAATCTACTGAACAATCTTCAAAAAATTATGAAGTAACCAAATCTGAGGCAGAGTGGAAAGAAGAACTAACTTCCCAGGAATATGCTGTTTTACGGAAGGCTGCTACTGAAACCCCTTATACCAGTGAGCTATTAAAGATCAAGGAACCTGGGACATTTGTATGTGCCGCCTGCGGAAATGCATTATATAAAACCGAACATAAATTCGATAGCGGAACCGGTTGGCCAAGTTTCGATCGTGCTATAGATGGCGGGGTAGCTTATGGTAGTGATACCAAGTTAGGTTACCAAAGAGACGAAGTACATTGTGCGCGATGCGGAGGTCACCTGGGGCATGTTTTCAACGATGGCCCAAAAGAAACCACCGGAAAACGTCATTGCATTAATGGAGTAGCCATGGATTTTAAACCTGAGAAAGAATAAAATGAAAAAATATAAAGTCGAAAAAACTGAAGATGAATGGAAGGAACAACTTTCTCCTGAGCAGTATCGTGTCTTAAGACAAAAAGGTACAGAGGCTCCGCATACAGGAAAATACAACCTTCATTTTGATAAAGGTGAATACAAATGTGCCGCATGTGGTGAAATACTATTTGAGAGTAATGCCAAATTCGAAAGCGGTTGTGGCTGGCCAAGTTTTGATGATGCGATAGAAGGAAAGGTAGAATATATCCAGGATAGAACTTTTGGAATGATTCGAACTGAGATTCTTTGTTCCAGCTGCGGCAGTCATCTGGGCCACGTTTTTGACGATGGTCCAACGGAAACAGGCCAGCGTTACTGTGTCAATTCAGCCAGTATAGAATTTAATAAATAACAAAAACCAATTTATCATGAAAAAACTACTATCACTTTTAATATTGACCAGCCTGTTTTTCGTAGCATGCTCAGATGGCGACCCGGGTCCTCCGGGACCACAAGGACCTCCGGGAGAAGATGGACTGGATGGATTAGGATATACCTATGAAAGAACTATTGATTTCGAATATTTATCTGAGGTGAATTATTATTCACAACTAATAGATATCCCCGATGATGTCGCCACTTTTGAACCCGAATCTGATGCTGTTCTGGTTTACAGGTTAGAATTGTTAGATGCTAATGACGGGGGAACAATAGATTCGTGGAGCCTTATTCCCCAGAATTTTTTCATAGATGAAGGAACCATTCAGTATGTATATAATTATACGGTAAGCGATATAGAGATCATTATTGATGGAAATTTTGACCTGAGTAATCTTAGCAGCCAGTTCACCGATAATCAAACCTTCCGAATCATAGTGATCCCTTCTGCTACCTTTGCAGAAAACAGGGATGTTGATGTTGCCAACTTCCAGGAGGTACAAAACAGGTTTAACCTGACTTTTTAAACAGATATCCAGAGAAGTTAAGTTTTAAAATAAATAAAAAGCCTGTAGTGAGAACTACGGGCTTTTTGGCTTTATTATACTAAATATCCAGCTTTCAGTTTAGGGTTTAATTCCTTAAATTCGCAAACTCTATAACCAGATTCAAAATATTCCGAATATGAGTAAATATGATATTATTGTTTTAGGTAGTGGCCCGGGAGGATATGTAACTGCCATCCGCGCATCACAATTGGGTTTTAAGACCGCCATTGTTGAAAAAGAAAGTCTTGGAGGCGTTTGCCTTAACTGGGGATGTATCCCAACTAAAGCCTTACTAAAAAGTGCCGAGGTTTTTGATTATCTAATGCATGCCGAAGATTATGGATTGAAGCTAGAAAATGCCGATAAGGATTTTGGAGCTGTTGTCAAAAGAAGTCGTGACGTGGCGAATGGAATGAGTAAGGGCGTGCAGTTTCTTATGAAGAAGAACAAGATCGACGTTCTGGAAGGTTTCGGAAAATTGAAATCTGGCAAAAAGGTCGAGGTTACAGACGGTAAAGACAAAAAAACAGAATACCAGGCTGATAATATCATTATCGCAACCGGGGCAAGATCCAGAGAATTGCCTAACCTGAAACAGGACGGTAAAACTGTAATTGGTTACCGTGAAGCTATGACCCTGGAAAAACAACCAGAATCTATGATCGTGGTTGGATCTGGAGCTATAGGAGTTGAATTCGCGCATTTTTATAATGCTATGGGAACAAAGGTAACCGTGGTGGAATTTTTACCGAATGTGGTGCCACTAGAAGATGAGGAAGTTTCCAAGCAGTTTGAAAGAAGCATCAAAAAAGCCGGGATCAAGGTGATGACTAATTCTTCTGTAGAAAGTGTTGAAAAGAAGGATGGTAAAGTCATAGCTACTGTAAAGACTAAAAAAGGTGAAGAGAAACTTGAGGCCGATATTGTTCTTTCGGCAGTAGGTATAAAAACAAATATTGAAAACATAGGTCTTGAAGATCTTGGTATTAAGACAGACAAGGATAAAATCGTAGTTAACGATTTTTACCAAACCAACGTTTCGGGCGTTTATGCCATTGGAGATGTGGTTCATGGTCCTGCCCT
>JBFGDP010000342.1:0-2571 GCA_041580575.1 Christiangramia sp. | reverse complement strand
GCCTTTACTCATGGATACGGTGCGCCCAAAGGTAGTTTTTATCTGTCTTTCGATACCAAATTTTTCAAAAATGGGTTGGTTGGATTGATGCAATTTTACGATTGATTCTTTTTCTGGAGCAATTTCGCTCACATAATCTTTGATTTGTGTGTACAGGGTTTCATCGTCTACGCAAATGGAGGTAAAGGAGTCATTAAAAATGTCTCTTAACAGGGACGAAGCCCTGTTCAATTCTCCTAATACTTTTGAAGGATGATGTGCCTTATACAGCTTTTTACACATGGCTGTCCAGCGACCTACTAAATTTTGAAGATCTCTGTCCAGTTCTGCTACTTTTTTGCCTTCGGCTACGGTTCTCACAATAACCCCAAAACCTTTGGGTTTAATGCTTTTTACCAGTCTCTTGAGGCGTTCCTTTTCTTCTTTGCTTTCAATCTTTTGTGAAACTGAAATTCGATTTGAAAAAGGTACTAATACAATATAGCGACCGGGGAGTGAAAGCTCTGAGCTTATCCTCGGGCCTTTTGTAGAGATTGGTTCTTTTACGATTTGAACCAGTAGCGACTGATTTGATTTTAAGACATCGGCAATAGAGCCATTTTTGTCTATATCCTTTTCGAATGTAAAATTCTTTAAGGAGTAATCCTTTAATTTACCTGTGCTTACACGTTTTATGAACTTCAATAAAGAAGCAACCTGAGGTCCCAGATCATGATAGTGTAAAAAACCATCTTTCTCATAGCCAACATTTACAAATGCAGCGTTTAACCCTGGTACAGCTTTTCTAATTTTGGCGAGATAAATATCACCAACATTAAATTTATTGCTGTCTTCTTCCTTGTTGAGTTCAATAAGTTTTCCATCTTTTAATAAGGCAAAATCTACAGCAGAAGGTTCGGACCGGATAATTAATTCTTTGTCCACACTTCCAGATTTTTTATCCATATCTGTTGTAAAACAAACATAGATGGATTAAACATTATTTTTTCACAGGTTTTGAATCCTGAAGAAACCGCGGCGACATAGGTATTGTGTCGGGGGTTTCGATTTCAAAGAACGATTAAATAAAAAAAGTAGTTGTCACACTACTTTTTCTTGTGGCGATTAGCTCTTCTTCTTTTCTTACGCTTGTGCGTAGCCACCTTATGTCTTTTTCTTTTCTTACCACTTGGCATAGTGCAATGTCATTTAAATTAATAAAAAGTTCTTAATTATTCCCCCGGGTTGCGGGGAAAAAAATTATTTTACCTCAACATTCGATTTCACACCTTCAACAAAAATCTTTGCAGGCTTGAATGCAGGGATGTTGTGTGCAGGGATCTTAATAGTAGTGTTCTTAGAAATGTTTCTACCGGTTTTCTCAGCTCTTGTCTTTACAACAAAACTTCCAAAACCACGAAGGTAAACGTTATCTCCACTCTCCAGAGAAGTCTTCACTTCGTCCATAAAAGATTCGATAGTAGCTTGTACGTCTCCTTTTTCCATTCCTAATTTTTCTGAAATGTTTGCTACGATATCTGCTTTCGTCATTTTCGTGCTATTTAATTATTAATTGGGGTTTCAATTTTTCAAGGGGGCAAATATAAGAATTAAATCTGCAATATTTCAAACCTAATTCACTAATAATAACGGAATAAACTCCTATTATTGCGATCATTCTTAAATTACTATGGTTTTATCCAACAGACTGACTTATTGGTACTTGCAAAATAAACGTGATCTGCCATGGAGAAAGACTCACGAACCGTACCAAATTTGGCTGAGTGAAATTATGCTTCAGCAAACGCGCATAGAGCAGGGTTTACCTTATTATAAAAAATTTATTTCAGCATATCCCACTGTCTTCGATCTGGCGAATGCTCCGCAGGATGAAGTGATGAAATTATGGCAGGGATTAGGGTATTATTCCCGGGCACGAAACCTTCACGAAACTGCAAAATATGTTGCTTTTGAACTTAATGGTGTTTTTCCGGATACCTATAAAGGTCTTCTTGGTCTCAAAGGGGTAGGTGATTATACAGCCAGTGCCATAGCATCGTTTTGTTTTGGAGAACCGGTGGCTGTGGTAGATGGAAATGTCTACAGGGTGCTTAGCCGCATCTTTGGAATAGATACACCAATTAATAGTACAGCCGGCATAAAAGAATTTAAGGAACTTGCCCGAGAATTGCTTGATAAAAAAGATCCCGCTACCTTTAACCAGGCGATCATGGAATTTGGTGCGCTTCATTGCAAACCTCAAAACCCTCTTTGTGCAACCTGTCCATTTAATGACAAATGCCTGGCCCTAAAAGATAATAGGATCAAAGAACTTCCGGTAAAGTTGAAAAAGACAAAACTTAAGAAAAGATATTTTAATTACCTGGTATTCGATCTTAATGAAGAACATACCATTCTCGAACAGCGCTCAGGTAAGGGCATCTGGAATGGTCTGTATCAATTTCCGCTGGTTGAATCTGAAAAACTTGTAGATGCTCAGGCTCTGCAGCAAATGGATGAATTCAGAACTGCGGTTGGGGATTCGGTATATTCTATTGACCTGTATAACCGGGAACCTGTGGTTCATAAATT
>JBFGDP010000341.1:0-2572 GCA_041580575.1 Christiangramia sp. | reverse complement strand
TGATAAAAATCGAAGCAATCCCGAATAATAACAGAATAAGACCAATTGTGCCTGAATCTAAAAAATCATTAACACGGTACTGTTCAAAATTATAATAATTAAGGGGCCAGATATTTTTTAGATCATAATATGGCAAGGAAAATCCCTTCCCGTTTAATCTCGACATGAATTCCGGGATCAGAAAAGCGAAAGCCGTTTGAAAGAACATGACCGAAACAGTCCTGAGTTTTTCATAGCGGTTATGGCGATATTTCCACATGAATTTTACGCCGAATGCAACGATCGCTATGGTATAGAGTGTACCATATACAAACCACTGGCTGGCTGGATTACCGCTCAGCAATTTACTTAACGGGTCAAAAAGCGAAATAAGACCGGTATTATCTCCTTCTGCCTGTAATCCTAGATACTCCGGATAAAAATAAAGGATAATGTAAAAACCGGTGAGCGCAATTCCGGTCAACCAGGCCAGGTATCCCCTGTTGGTCATAGACTTGAACCATAGCCCATCATTTTTAATGCCCGGATGTTTATCTGCATAGGCTGCCAGGGCAAACCAGATTATACCTCCGGAAATCGCCGCTAAAGACAGGCTAAGCCATAGAGTTTTATTGGGAAAATTAAGATTGAAAGCAGCAAGGACCAGTATCATTAACCCAGACATTCCAATAAGGGTGGCGATTTTTTGCTGAGTATTGATGGATCGCGGCGCGTCACCGGTCAAAGACATATTGTGTTCTATCCTGCTCATACTATACTTTCTGTAACTTATTTTTAAAATTGCTTAAAATCTCATCTTCATGAGTGTCGTAAAATTCCGGGTCAAAATTAGCCAGGCTCAAATTCATTATCACGTGATCTACAGATCTATTTTCATCCAGCCAGCGATCAAAGACTTCCTGTCTCATCCTAATCCCAAAAGTATTGATACCTAAAAATCTTCTACTTTCTGCTTCATACGAAATGCTGATTGCCTTAAATTGATTTTTATGTCTCCAGTGAAAATGTTCCTCACCCTTCTTCGGTTCAGGCCAGACCCAGCCATAAGTTTGATATTCGATGTCGAAGAATTTAGCTGAATTAAACCAATTACCAGGTTCATAAACAGTCCTTTTTCCGACTAAGGTCTGGGCGAGAGTTTCACCCATGATCCTGCCCGTATACCAAACGGCTTCCACCGGCTTCCTTAAACCTATAGCATTCCGTTGCTGGGCACAATCACCAATGGAATATACATCTGGAATATTGGTTTCCAGGTATTCGTTGACCAGTACTCCCCTGTCTGTTTCCAGTTTAGAATTTCTTAGAAAATCTATATTAGGTCGTACGCCAGCACAAAGGCCTACCAACTGGCATTCGATCTCTTCCCCGTCTTTTGTTGTGACCGCCCTTACCCTGCCATTTTCATCTGGAAGGATCTTATCTAATTCTGTATTATGTCTCAAATCTACGCCATGAGAGCTTATGTGTTCAGAGATCATTTCAGCATCTGGGAATGGAAGAACATTACTCCAAAATGCTTTTTCTCTAACCAGGAAGGTCACCTCGATCTTCCGGGTTCTCAGCATTTCGGCGAGCTCTACGCCAATAAGTCCTCCTCCTACAATTACCGCTTTTTTCGTTTGCGCTGTGTTTTCTTCCAACTCGATTAGATCCTGTTTGGACACCAGACCCTGAACTCCTTTAAGATCTTCTCCTTCCCAGCCAAATTTGTTATAGACCGAACCTGTGGCAATAACCAGTTTATCATAGCTCAAAGATTCACCCGCTGAAAAATGCAATTTCTTTTTTTCAAAATCTACCGTGGTCACCCAAGCCTTTAACAATTCTATCCTGTTCTTTTTCCAGAACCAGTCTTCGTAAGGCTGTAAATGATTCCACTTCATATGTCCCATATAGACATACATTAATGCAGTACGCGAAAAAAAATAATCTGATTCACCCGAAATTACCGTGATCTTATGATCTGAATTTTTCCGGATGTGCCGGGCCGCCGTGATACCTGAAATTCCGTTACCGATTATTACTATATGCTCCATTAATTTTTTATAATTTGGCAGAAAGCCTGATGGCACTACGAGTAAAGTACGCTGAAAATAGGCAAATTCCCAAGTAGAACAGGGTTTTTATAACTTTAAGGATGGCACGTATTTCCAAAATTTCAATTCACGTTCTGATCCTGGCACTAATAGCTGTTTTATCAGGATCGTGCCAGGCAGAAATACCATTAAAGAAAATTAACGGCATAAGTCTTGTTGCCTCCAGGGATAGTCTTAGGAGCGATCATATTTTGCCAATGATAGAAATAAATGTCAATGCTGTAGCTTTGGTCCCTTATGCTTTCCTTCCGAATAAGGACGAACCCGGATTAATTTTCAATACAGAGAGGCAATGGTTTGGAGAAAGGGTCGCCGGAATTGAGCATGCCATTAAGTTGCTAAAAAAACAAGATCTAAGGCTGATTATAAAACCTCATATCTGGCTGAGGAACGGTGAATTTACCGGTGATTTTAAAGCTTCGACATTAAGTGATTTGGTAAAAATTGGGTCAACATACCGTGATTACATTTTA
>JBFGDP010000340.1:0-2594 GCA_041580575.1 Christiangramia sp. | reverse complement strand
CCCAGACTTATATAGCCCAGACCTACATCCTGTATAGTTTTTAATTTTCTGTAAATTTTAGGGATATTTTCAAAGAATGGGGTAGCCTCATCTATGGTCATCTCCAGTATATCTGAAATGGATTTTCCCTTGTACCGTATCTCAAGTGTTTCCCGGTTGAATCTTTTCCCCTGGCAGGTTTCACATTCTACATAAACATCTGGCAGAAAGTTCATTTCTATAACTCTAAGACCACCTCCCTTACAGGTTTCACATCTTCCTCCTTTCACATTAAAGCTAAATCTTCCCGGCTTATAACCTCTTATAAGGGCTTCGGGTGTTTTGGCAAAAAGGTTTCTTATTTCAGAAAATACGCCGGTATAAGTTGCCGGGTTAGATCGTGGTGTCCTTCCTATTGGACTTTGATTTATATCTATTACTTTATCTATATGTTCAAGACCCTTGATGCTCTTGTAGGGTTTAGGCTTTTTTACCCCGTTAAAGTAATGCGCATTCATGATAGGATACAGGGTCTCATTGATGAGAGTGGATTTTCCGCTTCCTGAAACTCCTGTGACCGCGATCATCTTCCCTAATGGAATAGTGATATTTACATTTTTAAGGTTATTTCCTGTTGCTCCTTTTAATTCGATCTTCTTTCCGTTGCCTTTTCGGCGCTTTTCAGGGATTGCGATCTCCTTTTTTCCACTTAGATAATCTGCAGTAAGTGTGCTGTGGGCCATAAGTTCAGTGGGGGTACCCTCGCTAATAATTTCACCACCATGTTTTCCTGCACGCGGGCCAATATCAATTACATGATCTGCTCTTTCGATCATGTCCTTATCATGCTCTACCACGATGACCGTATTGCCAATATCCCTTAAAGATTCCAGCGAATTGATCAGTTTCTCATTATCTCTCTGGTGTAAGCCAATACTAGGTTCGTCCAGTATATATAAGACTCCTACCAGTTGAGACCCGATCTGGGTGGCCAGCCTAATCCTTTGCGCTTCACCTCCGGAAAGTGATTTGGAACCACGGTTTAAGTTGAGATATGTCAACCCTACATCTAAAAGAAATTGTAATCTTGTTCTTATTTCCTTGATTACCTCTTCGGCAATTTGTAATTGTTTAGTACTAAGTTTTTTCTCAATCCCCTCGAACCATTCAAAAAGATCGCTTATGTCAAGATGGGCTAATTCAGATATATTCTTGTTATGAATTCTAAAATATAAAGCTTCTTTCTTAAGTCTGGAACCTTCACATTCGGGACAAATTACTTTGTCCATATATTCTTTAGCCCAGCGTCTTAAAGAGGTGGAATCATTATTCTTAAAAGTGGTTTCAATAAAATTCGCTACTCCTTCAAAATCTATTTTATAATCTCTGGTGATGCCCAGGGCTTTAGATTCTCTGGAGAATTTTTCCTTACCTCCATTCAGTATCATTTCCAAAGCATCTTCGGGAATCTTTTGAATGGGATCTGTTAATTTGAAGTCGAACCTTTCGGCTATAAGATCCAGCTGAGAAAATACCCAGTTTTTCTTCTGGGGTCCATGTGGCGCCAGGCCACCATTTTTAATTGATTTAGACCTGTCTGGAATTATCTTATCTACGTTTACCTGGTACAGGCTGCCAATGCCGTTACATTTCGGGCAGGCACCCTTGGGAGAATTAAATGAAAAACTATTAGGTTCTGGATTTGGATAACTAATTCCAGTAGTAGGGCACATTAGGTTTCTGCTAAAATATCTCACCTTACCAGATTCCTGTTCCAAAATCATAAGAGTATCATCTCCATGGTACATTGCAGTCTTAATGCTCTCACTCAGCCGTTTATTAGAATCGGCTTTTTCATCAATCTTAAGCCGGTCGATTACGATTTCGATATCATGAGTTTTATACCTGTCCAGCTTCATGCCTTTTTCGATATCAACTACTTCTTCATCTGTCCTAACTTTTAAAAAACCCTGTTTGGCTATTTGTTCAAAAAGCTCCCGGTAATGTCCTTTTCGGCTTCTTACTACCGGGGCAAGAATGCTCACTTTTTTATTCTTAAAATTATCCAGGATCAAATCCTGAATCTGGGAGTCTGTATAACTCACCATCTTCTCTCCGGTATTATAACTATATGCATCCCCGGCCCGGGCAAATAATAATCGTAGAAAATCGTAGATCTCGGTAATGGTGCCCACAGTACTCCTTGGATTTTTGGAGGTGGTTTTCTGTTCTATGGCAATTACAGGTGATAATCCATCTATTTTATCCACATCTGGTCTTTCCAGGCTACCAAGAAATTGCCTCGCATAGGCCGAGAATGTTTCAATATATCTCCGCTGACCTTCGGCATAGATGGTATCGAATGCCAGTGACGATTTCCCTGAACCAGAGAGACCAGTTATCACCACCAGTTTTTCCCTCGGGATATTTACATCAATATTCTTAAGATTATGGACTCTCGCGCCCAGGACTTCAATTCTGTCTTCAGTTTTAGCCATAAAATTTTTCAAGATGGCAAAGTTACTTATTGTATTAATATATAAAAAGTGAATACCAATCTACTGATGTTAAGGTTGCTGTAATTTTTGTGATCCTAATTGGTTTAGGAATAATTG
>JBFGDP010000339.1:0-2596 GCA_041580575.1 Christiangramia sp. | reverse complement strand
CAGACAGGCATGTAAACAGGGTCATGGCACAGATGAAGGAGGATCTAAGGCTAAGGAAGGAGCCCAGGCATATAGAGTGCTTTGACAATTCGAACATCCAGGGGACTAATCCTGTGGCTGCCTGCGTTGTTTTTAAAAACGGGAAGCCCAGTAAGAAAGATTATCGTAAATTTAATATTAAGACTGTAGAAGGGCCAGATGATTTTGCCTCTATGGAAGAAGTGGTGTTTAGGAGATACCGCAGGCTTCTTAATGAAGGTGAGGAGCTGCCGCAGCTCATTATTGTAGATGGAGGAAAGGGCCAGTTATCCAGCGGAGTAAAAGCCCTGGATGATCTTGGTTTAAGAGGGAAGATTGCCATTATTGGTATTGCCAAGAGACTGGAGGAGATTTTTTATCCTGAAGATCCAATTCCCTTGTACCTGGACAAAAAGTCTGAAACATTGAAGATCATTCAGCAATTAAGAAACGAGGCGCACAGATTTGGAATTACTTTTCACCGCAATAAAAGGAGTAAAACCGCGCTTAATACAGAGCTGGAATCTATTGAAGGAATAGGAGAAAAGACGGTTGTTGAATTGCTGAAACACTTCAGATCTTTAAAAAGGGTCAAGGAGGCTTCAGAGAAAGATCTGGCAGAAGTTATTGGAGCTTCAAAAGCAGGAATAATATTTAATTATTACCACACGGGATAAATGCGTAGTTTTTTAGCTTTTTTATTCTTCCTATCCACAATTAGTGGGTTCAGCCAGGATAGACATGAACCTAAAGTAGGGCTTGTGCTTAGCGGGGGAGGAGCAAAAGGGCTTGCGCATATAGGAGTTCTAAAGGTACTCGAACAAGAGGGTGTAAAGATCGATTATATAGGTGGTACCAGTATGGGTGCTATTATTGGAGGGCTTTATGCTTCAGGATATACCGCGAATGAACTTGATTCTATCTTTAACCAGACCAATTTCGATATCCTTATTCAGGATGATATTCCAAGAAGGGCTAAGACCTTTTATGAAAAGGAAGATTCAGAGAAATATGCCATAACCTTACCATTCGATAATTTCGATATTTCATTTCCTACGGGACTCTTTAAAGGACAGAATATCTATAACCTCATGTCCAGGCTTACCATGCACGTAAGCGATGTGAATGATTTCAGCAAATTACAGATCCCATTTTTTTGCGTGGCCGCAAATGTCGAAACCGGGGAAGAAGTGATCCTTGATAGTGGGTCCCTGGCTAAGGCAATATCTGCCAGTGGGGCCATCCCAACTATTTTAAGCCCGATAAAGATAGATGACCAGTTGTTAACAGATGGTGGGGTGGCCAATAATTATCCCGTAGAAGAATTGAAAAGAAGAGGAGCTGAAATTATCATTGGAGTGGATGTTCAGGATACCCTGGTGAAAAGAGATAAGCTGAGAAGTGTTTTCGAGATCATGTCTCAGATAAGCAATTTCAGGACCATTGGGGATATGAAAGACAAGATCCCTATGACCAATATTTATATAAAGCCAGATATCTCCCCATTTTCGGTCATGTCTTTTGAGGATGGCCAGGCGATCATAGACTCGGGTAAGGTTGCTGCCTTAAAAAAATTACCACATATAAAAGAACTCGCCGCTAGGACAAAAGGAAATTTTGAAAGGAAACGGGTCGATAAGATTGATTCTTTTAATATTAGCGATCTCACCCTTGAAGGGAATAATACATATCCAAGGGCCTATGTTCAGGGTAAATTGAAACTGGATTATGATGAACCTTATAATTTTGAGGATCTTAATATCGGCATCAATAACCTTTCAGCTACTGGAAATTTTGACAGGATAAATTACCAGTTGATCCCCAGGGATGAAAAAGGCAATTATATACTTGCCATGCAGATCGAAGAAAGCGAAAACAAAATGCTATTAAGGCTGGGATTGCATTATGATGAACTATATAAAAGCGGCGCCCTGGTAAACCTTACCAGGAAGAGTTTGTTTTTTACTAACGATGTGACTTCTCTGGATCTCGTAGTTGGCGATAATCTTAGGTATAATTTTAATTATTACCTGGCTAAGGGTTTTTACTGGAGTGTGGGTCTTAATTCGAGGTACAACACCTTTGAAAAGTATATCAACCTGAACAATATTCGCAAGTTAGAAGGGGATGGTGCACCTGCTTCTAAAGTGGAACTGGAGGTGGATTTCGAAGATTTTACGAACCAGATTTATGTTGAAACGCTATTTCAACAGGTGTTCTCTATAGGGGCGGGGCTGGAGCATAAATTTTTAAAATATAGCAGTACTGGCTTTAACGACCTGAACAATCAGAATAATCAGTTGGTTTTTGATAATAGTCACTATGCGAGCGCTTTTGGATATTTAAAATTTGACTCCTATGACAGTAAGTATTTCCCAACTAAGGGGGTAAGTTTTAACGGAGATTTTCATGTATATCTTTATTCCAGTGACTTTAATGATAATTTCGCTGAATTTTCTATCGCCAAGGGTGCTATTGGTTATGCATTTACACCTTTCACTAATTTTAGTACCCGGATTTCTACAGAAACAGGTTTTAAAATAGGGAATGATGGCACCGAGGTACTGGATTTCTTTCT
>JBFGDP010000338.1:0-2639 GCA_041580575.1 Christiangramia sp. | reverse complement strand
CAGCGTGGCTTTAGGAAAACTGCGGAACATGCTTAGGTCGATATCTTCAAAATCTACCTGTGCATTTAAATTCTGGTTCATGGTTTTCTTCACCAGATCCTTCAATTGAGACTCAAAGACAAATGGAGCGATAATGAGTAATATGATGATCGTCAGGATCACAAATCCGAGTATTTTAAGCGCTTTTTTCATTTTTTCTAATTGTTTGGTTTGTCAAACTAATCCTATTTATTTGCCTGGTAAACGATCTTGAATTAACCTGTTCAGGCTTCCTGAAATTGCAATTCCTCAGCTGCTTCCAGGTCAAAAAGTCTTCTTAGGCCATATACGGCAGCATAGAGAAATGGAGTATCCAGTGCTGCAATAAGTACTTTGAATAGAAATCCGCTAAGTAGCAGTCCGCTAAATAGTTCCCACTCTATCTTACCAAAACTACAAAGCAAAAACAAGACCGAAAAGGTATCTACAAATTGCGAGAGGAAAGTTGAAAAATTATTTCGCAACCATAAATGCCTTCCTTTGGTAAGTCTTTTCCAAAAGTGAAATAATTGTATATCTATATACTGGGCCAGAAGATACGCGACCATTGAGGCAAAAACGGCAATTGCTGTGGCTCCAAATACCTGTTGAAAAAGAGAATTCCCTATAGGTGACCAGGAAGTAGCCGGGACAGCATCTGCAGCATACACGATCAATAAAGAGAAAAAACTGGCGAATATCCCTGTAGTTACAACAAGATTTGCTTTTTTCTTTCCGTAAACCTCACTGATGATATCGGTTATTAAAAATGTAACCGGATAGGGTAAAATTCCTACAGAAATTTCAAAAGTATAAAGCCCAAAAAAATCCCATGTAAAGAATTTTTGGAAGATAAGATTGGAAACAACCAGGGAAGCGATAAACAACGCACTCAGGATCATATATATTTGCTGCGCCTTAAGCTTTTCTTTCAGGTAGAGTACTGTCAAATTTTGTTATTAAGTCTTTTCTCAAAATTAAGAGTATGTGCTTTTGTTTTGCTTAATTTGCTGTGAAATTATTTTGCGCTACCTATTAAAATTTTCTTAATTCGTTTTGAAATCCCCTAAAACAGTAATATTAGCACTGGGAAGTAACCTGGGTGACCGCCTTGGTTACATGCAAATGGCCCTTGAAAAGATACATCAAAACGTTGGATGGATCCTGGAAGTTTCTAAAATTTATGAAACACCGGCCTGGGGTTTTGAGGGTAATTCTTTTTTTAATGCCTGTATCACTGTTTCCACCCGGCTGGATGCCCAACAAATCCTGGCCGAGATTCTCAATATTGAAAATGAATTGGGCAGAGAGCGATCTAATTCAGAAAATTACCAAAACAGAACGATAGATCTGGATATCATCCTTTTGGATGAGGAAGTCATTGAAACTGAAAATTTAAAGATTCCCCATCCGGGGATTCCCAACAGAAGTTTTGTATTGAAACCGCTGAATGATCTGGTTCCTAAAGAGAAGCATCCCGTACTCAAGAAGACTTTTAGTGAATTGCTAAGAGATACCAGTGATAATGCTGAAATTTCTGTGGCCAGTGAAAAATTACAAAAGCCCGAAATGAACTTTCATTTTCCCGCCTGTAATTATATCGCCGTAGAAGGAAATATAGGAGCAGGAAAGACCAGTTTTTCCACGATGGTGTCCCAGGATTTCAATGCTAAACTAATCCTGGAGAGATTCAAGGATAACCCTTTTCTTCCCAAGTTTTATGAAGATAAAGACAGGTATGCCTTCTCTCTGGAAATGTCATTTCTGGCAGACCGCTACCAGCAACTTTCAGATGACCTGGCTCAGTACGATCTCTTTAAGGATTTTGTGATCTCAGATTATGATGTTTTTAAATCCCTCATCTTTGCTAAGATCACGCTTCATGAAGACGAATATTCCCTGTATCACAAGCTTTTTCATTTGATGTATAAGGAGCTGGTGAAACCGGAATTGTATATTTACCTGTATCAGAATACAGATAGGTTGCTTGAAAATATCAAAAAACGCGGCCGGGATTATGAACAAAATATCCAACCCGAATACTTAATTGATATCAACAAAAGTTACCTGAATTTCATTAAGTCTCAAAGCAATATGAAGGTGCAGGTGATCGATATTTCAGGTTTGGATTTTGTTTCAAACCGTAAAGACTACCTGTGGCTACTCCAGGAGATCGATAAAGCGGTAAGTTAAGACTTAGAAGTTTTAATTTTAGAAAACAGGTCCCATAACACCACCCCGGTACTAACCGAAATATTTAAGGAATGTTTGCTGCCCAGCTGAGGTATCTCGATCACCCCGTCGCTGGCTGAAACTACTTTTTGCTGTACGCCTTTCACTTCGTTGCCAAAGATCACTGCGCAGGTTTTTTCCACTTCAGGCTGAAAATCGTTCAACATCACCGCACCTTCTGCCTGTTCTATTGAATAGACCCTGATGCCTCCAGCTTTAAGCTTGTTTACCAGTTCTACTGTATCTTCTACATACTCCCATGCCACTGTTTCAGTAGCACCAAGAGCAGTTTTTTGAATGTCTTTATGAGGTGGCCGCGCAGTAATCCCACAGAGGTAGATCTTTTTTATCAGAAAAGCATCGGCAGTACGAAAAACAGAACCAATATT
>JBFGDP010000337.1:0-2645 GCA_041580575.1 Christiangramia sp. | reverse complement strand
GTAAAGAATGCCAGAATAATAAGAAGAAAAGTTCCAAATAACTTCCAAACCGGGATATTAAAGATCTCGAAACTTAACCAATCCGGGATCATTTTATCCAGCTTCCTTGGCCCGTAGATTTCATATAGTTTCTCAATGTTCTCTACAGTCTGGGGAGATATGAGCCAGATGGGACTTTTATCCTGGAATTTTAATCTTTGCAAGCGAAAAACTGCATCTCTGCCTTCCATATCTATATTACCAAAATCGATACTTCTTCTTGGTTTGCCTGCCACGGCTTGATTAATAGAAGTGCTAATATCAACCTGTCCATCGGGTCTGTCTGAAAGGTCCTCCCAGGAGATCGCTATCCTTTGGTTGATAATAAAATTCAGTTTTTCAGCGATAATACTTGCTTCGGTGATAGTAAGATCATCTGGAAATAAATTAAAATTTAAAGCATAAGCGGCAGCTTCAAAATCCTTATTGCGCGAATTGATGATAAAATGTTCTAAAGTAGCCTGTGGAGTTTGAAAATTAAACTTCTCCGGAGGAAATCCTAAGCCTTTATTCCAGCGTTCAGTCTGGTAATACGCTTCATTATATTCCTGAAGACCTATCCTTTGAAAATCGGTGCTGTCTTTTAAAATATAATCCTTGGAAGGTAATTCCTGATCCTTATTTATTACGCTGGAAGAATCATTCCCCTGCTGAAAAGAATAGGAAAAATCAAAACTAAGCGATAGCGTTAATAATAACAGAAATTGAACGTATGCTTTAAGCATAGAATAATTGTTTGGTTGAATTTACGGTAAGATACCCAAATTACTTAATTGTGTAAATGTTCTGGTAAGTTAAGACTTCTATAAAATCCTAAAAAATAGGATAGAACATTCAACTGAATGACCCGAAACTTCAGGTTGCCCCCTATATGACGTAGCGTAAAATTCATGTATATTAATCGTAATCAACTATAAATCAAAAAGTTATGGCTAAGGCAGGGTGGTTGTTAATAGTTTGTAGTCTTCTATTAGTATGTAGCTGCAGTAAGGACGAAGAAGTGGAGAGGGTTCCTGATTTTAAAGATATGATGAAAGAATCTGCATACCATGACCTTGGAAATACCTCAAAAGATATTGAAATCTCCACGGTATTAAAATCTAGGTTGAAAGAAAAGGATCTCGAGGTGCGAATAGCAATCCTTAAAGCAGATTACCTAACAATGGCAGAATCTGGAAAAATGGGTAAAACAGTTTTGTTTATGGATGTAGGCAATAAAAAATTAGACAGTGATTTTTTACCATTTCTTTCATTGGATGGAACGGCAGACATATCTTATTATATAGATGATAATAAACTTACAGATGATATAGATGGGGTAGAAGTGAACCAAGCTATAATCAGGGCAATGGTCACCTGGAATAATATTACCTGTTCAAACCCCGGCCTATATCGACGTGAATTTGATCCCGGTTTAGCTACGGGCTTTGTTCTAAAATTTTTCCAGGATGAAGGCCTGGTGGATCCCGATCCTCCCGGCAGTTATGAATATGTGGCAGATATACTTCATGCAGGCTGGTTCCCCAGGGATTTTTTTGATCTTTTAATTGAGAATGGAGGAGACTTTATTCTAGCTGCCACATTCGATCTTATCTTTATAGATCAGAACGGAGAACCTATAGATTTGGATAACAACGGCAAAGCAGATTCTGCGATTCGTGAGATTTACTATAATGACGCTTTTAGCTATGCTGTTGGTGATCATATAGATATTGAAACAGTCGCCCTGCATGAAGCCGGACATGGTTTGAGCCAGGGACATTTTGGGACTTTATTCCAGATCGACAAAACCGGAAGATTTCAATTTGCCCCACGGGCAGTTATGAATGCAGGATACACCGGTCTGCAAACCAGGATTGCAAAGACAGACCAGGCCGGACATTGCAGTAACTGGAGTTCCTGGCCAGAAAGATAATAACCAATGAATTAAAAAAGCCACCTATGCAGGTGGCTTTTAATATTGATCCTAAGAAAGGTGTGATTAGTTTACAAATCCTGTTCTTGGTCCACCATCCATAAAGACAGTTCTCATACGAGCCTTCTGACCTTCAGAGAACATGTACATACATGCATCGTTGGTGTAATCCATATAGTTCATGGTCATGTCATTACTCTTACAGTTAACTGTAGGATAAGTAGGACAATTGTAATTTGGCCCATCAGAAGAAGGAGTATCTGCTACAAAATCATCCTGACGACATCTTCCATCTCCCCAGATGTGACGTAGATTCAAATAATGGCCCACCTCATGAGTAGCCGTTCTTCCTTTGTCGAAGGGAGCAGAAACATAACCGGTAGTTCCAAAATATTGCGGAGAAATTACCACTCCATCTGTAGAAGCAGAACCTCCCGGGAACTGTGCATATCCCAAAATTCCGCCGCCAATGTTACATACCCAGATATTTAAGGTATTTGAAGGAGATACCGGTGGATATGCATATTTCATATCATCTCTGGTTCCCCATTCAGTCCTTGAATCGCTGTGTCTAAAAGTATTCGCAAGTGTAAAATTGATCTCAGAGTTTGCTACCAAACCAGCAAACTCAGAAGGTGTATTTGATGCATCACTGTTCGATGCACTAAAATCCTCATTTAATACCGCGATC
>JBFGDP010000336.1:0-2657 GCA_041580575.1 Christiangramia sp. | reverse complement strand
TTTTAGATCTAAGAGGTAATCCGGGTGGATTGCTCAACGAAGCCATAAATGTAAGCAACATTTTTATTCCCGAAGGCGAACTTATTGTGACCACCAAATCTGTTATCGAAAAGTATAACCGGGAATATTTTACAAAAAAGGAGCCAATAGATACCAAAATTCCACTTGTGGTACTGGTTGATGGAAGAAGTGCTTCTGCCAGTGAGATCGTCGCAGGAGCCATGCAGGATCTGGACAGGGGGGTGATCGTTGGGGCGAGAAGTTTCGGAAAAGGACTGGTACAGCGACCTCGTGAGCTTGCTTATGGAACCCAGCTGAAAATTACCATTTCCAGATATTACACGCCAAGCGGAAGATGTATACAGGCCCTGGATTACCGCAGAAGAACTGAAGAAGGTAAAGCAATAAGAACCAAGGTAGAAGATTATAACGAGTTTAAGACCAAGAATGGCAGGAAAGTATATGATGGAGGAGGGGTGCTACCAGATATAAAAATGGAGTCTTCACAATTCAGTAATATCACCCAGTCACTTTTGCTGCAGGATGCTATTTTCAATTATGCGACAGATTATTATTATTCGCATGAGCTTGATAAACCCGATAATTTTAATTTTAATGATAAGGATTTTGATGATTTTAAAAGCTACCTGAAATCTTCAAATTTTGAATATCAAACCGCCACAGAACGGGAATTGAACGAGATGCTGGATAAAGCTGAAGATGAGGAATTAAAGTCTGAGATCGCTCCTGAAGTTGAAAAGATAAGATCACAGATCTCCTCTTTTAAAAAGCAGGAACTGGAAGCCAAAAAGCCTGAGATCGTTAGTCTTTTAACCGATGAGATTATTAAAAGATATTTTTATAAAGAAGGTCTTTATGAATACTATACCGAGAATAATCCTGAGATCGCTAAAGCCCAGTTTATTTTACAAAGCCCTGAAGAGTACGCGAAGATCTTAAAATAACACCTGGAAATTGGAAGGTTTTCTATTGTTTTTTGAAAATATGCCCACCTGGCAAAAGTTGCTTTGGGTGGCATTCGTACTGGGATTTTTCTGGATACTGGAAGGTTATTATGCCCTGGTCAAATTCAGATATCAAAAATGGAAACATGCCAGCACCAATTTTCTTCTACTTGGATTTGTAATGTTGATCAACCTGATTTTCGGAATAATCACCGGAGGGATCTTTTTCTGGCTGGATGAATCAGGTTTTGGGTTGTTGCAACTATTTGATCTACCCATATGGATAGAGTTGATAATGGCTATATTCATGCTGGACCTGATCGCACAGTACCTAGTGCATTTTTTGTTACATAAAGTGAAATGGATGTGGAGATTGCATCTCATACACCATACAGATACGCATGTAGATGCCACCACCGGTACCAGGCATCATCCTTTCGATTTTATCATCAGGGAATCTTTTGCCCTAATCGCAATTATCATCATGGGAATGCCGGTCGCTTATTATTTACTTTATAGAATTTTAAGTGTATTCTTTACCTATTTCACCCATGCGAATATCAGCTTGCCAAAACGCCTGGATAAGATATTAAGTTATGTTATTGTAACGCCAAATATGCATAAGTTCCATCATCATTACCAATTGCCATGGACAGATAGAAATTATGGGAATATGCTTAGTATCTGGGACAGGATCTTTGGAACCTTCACCTATGATGATGTAAGAAAGATAAGATATGGGATAGATATTGTGGAAGATAATACCTCAGATAAAATTGGTTATCAACTGGGCATTCCTTTCAATAGGTCTATTAAAACAAAGAATTAAGCCCTTACCATGGCGATGTGCGGAATCCCATCTTCCAAATATCCTTCTCCGGTAATTTTATAACCGTGAGATTCGTAAAATTTGATAAGATATTGCTGTGCAGAAAGCTTGATCCTTGAGGTATTATAATGCTCTTTAATCGCTTTGGCTGATGCTTTCATGATCTCGTGACCATAGCCATGCTTTCTTTCAGAATCTTTAACCACCACGCGACCTATAGCAGCTTCTGCAAAATAATATCCTGGTTTAAAGCAGCGTGTATATGCTACAATTTTACCGTTCTTAAAACCAATTACATGTAAGGCTTCAGCATCCTTACTATCAATATCCTGGTAGACACAATTTTGTTCCACCACGAAAACTTCAGATCTCAATTGCAAAATATCATAAAGTTCAGTGAGCTTTAATTCACTGAACTTTTTTACTTCTATACTAAGGGCCATAAGTTAAGAACAGTATTTTTTTGCCGGGATCTTATCTACCCTCTTCTGGTGGCGACCACCTTCGAATAGAGTGTTCACGAAAGTTTCGGTCATCTTTTCTGCAAGTTCTTCAGAAACGAATCGAGAAGGTATGCTTAATACATTAGCATCATTGTGTTCCCTGGCCAGCTTGGCGATCTCATCATTCCAGCAAAGAGCAGATCTTACGCCCTGGTGTTTATTGGCGGTCATATTCGCGCCGTTACCACTACCACATATAATGATACCAAAATCTGCTTTTTTATTTTCTACATCTTCTGCAACGGGATGAACAAAATCAGGATAATCCACGCTGTCATTAGAATTGGTTCCATAATTAGTAACTGTATGACCCATAGATTCAAGTTTCTGCTTGATCCTTTCTTTATAACCGGTACCGGC
>JBFGDP010000335.1:0-2661 GCA_041580575.1 Christiangramia sp. | reverse complement strand
CTTTTTGTAAAATTCAATCGCTTTTTCAGTATCGTTAATCTCAGCATACATCAAACCAATATTATTAAAGGTAGATGGATCTGAAGGATCTTTAGTTGCTACCTCTTCCAAGATCTCTCTAGCTTTATCCTTTTCTCCCATTTGGTAGTACATGTTCGCTTCAGCCTGTAATAATCCCATATCATCTGGATTAGTCGCTTTAGCTTCGTCCATGGCAGCAATCGCTTTATCATACTCCTGCTGACTTATATAAATTCTTGCGATCAACTGGGCGATATCTCCTTTTTTAGACGGTATTTTCTCTACTTCAGGATCTTTATACTGCCCGGTCTTAACCATAATATCCAGTTGCTGCTGAGATCCAAGATTTTCTCTCTGCCCAGTTTCAACGTTTAAAGCTGTGTAAGCTTTTCCTGAACCATCATAATCCAGTTCATTCAAAATTTCAAGGTATTCAACAGCCTTGTTATAATCCTGAGCCTGCACCATATTATTAGCTGCATAATAAAGATAAACAGTATCAGTCTTACTTAGCTCATAACTAGTATAAAGCTTATTGGCTGCTGCTGCGTAATTTTCTTTATTCTGATCCTCAATAGCGCTTTGGATAAGATTATTCTTCAAATTAGACAAAGACTCAGTAGCCTCATCGCTACCCATGTCTGCCGCTTTTTGAAACGCTTCAGCTGCTATTTTCAGATCCTCACCGGTAGCGCTTTTTCCGTCGGCCATATAGGCTTTACCTTTATAAAGGTAAAAATTCTCAGTCCATTTATTATTTAGCTCACTTAGATTGGGCTCTGCAATCTTAAGTTGTGCTTTTGCTTCAGCATAATTTCCATCTTCCAGCGCATCTTCTGCGTTTTTTACCTGGTCTTTTTGTGCAACTGCTGTCATGGTTAGAAATGACACTGCCGCTGCTGTCAAAATATTAGTCTTCATTGTTGTTTTGGTTTTTAATTTTTATTCCTCACTATCATCTACAATAGTTGTGCCATTCGCCGATTCATCGCTACCTACAGGCTTTTCAGCATCTTCCATACTATCCAGATCATCTTCATCATGTAGCACTTTTGCTACTGCAGCGATGGCATCATTCCCTTTTAGGTTAATCAGCCTAACTCCCTGAGTTGCACGCCCCATAACGCGTAGATCTTCCACAGCCATACGTATCACAATCCCAGATTTATTGATGATCATAAGGTCATCTGCATCTGAAACGTTTTTAATTGCGACAAGTTGTCCTGTTTTTTCGGTAACCGAAATTGTTTTAACTCCTTTACCGCCACGGTTGGTGATTCGATAATCTTCAAGGCTGGAGCGCTTACCATAACCGTTTTCTGAAACAACCAGAATATCTGATTCAAAATCATTAACGGCTATCATTCCAACAACTTCGTCATTATCATCTGCCAGAGTTATACCTCTAACTCCTGAAGCATTTCTTCCCATTGGACGAGTCTTACTTTCTTCGAAACGAATAGCTTTACCGCTCTTAATAGCTAGCATTACCTGGCTGTTCCCGGTAGTTAGTTTCGCTTCAAGCAACTCATCTCCTTCTTTAATGGTTATAGCGTTGATACCACTTGTTCTTGGACGGGAATATTTTTCCAGCCTGGTTTTCTTAACCTGACCCTTCTTAGTGGCCATGATCACGAAATGGTCATTTACATACTCTTCGTTCTTAAGGTCCTGAGTACAAATGAAGGCATTTACTTTATCTTCTGGCTCAATGTTTATGAGGTTCTGAATAGCTCTACCTTTAGAAGCCTTACTTCCTTCAGGAATTTCGTAAACCCTCATCCAGTAACATTTACCATTTTGAGTAAAGAATAACATATACTGGTGGTTGGTACCTACGAACAGGTATTCAAGGAAATCTTCGTTTCTTGTGTTCGACCCTTTTTGGCCAACCCCTCCTCTATTCTGAGTTTTATATTCTGTTAGCGAAGTTCTTTTAATATAACCCGCATGTGAAATCGTGATTACCACTCTCTCATCTGGTATCATATCTTCAATACTAAGATCTCCACCAGCGTACTCTATTTGAGAACGCCTTTCGTCACCATACTTTTCCTTTACTTCTAAAAGTTCCTCTTTGATCACTTCCATTCTACGTTCCTTGCGGGCAAGAATGTCTTCAAGGTCTTCGATGGTCTTTAAAATATCATCATATTCGGCTCTTAACTTATCCTGCTCAAGGCCGGTAAGTTGTCTTAACCTCATTTCTACTATCGCCTTGGCCTGAACTTCAGAAAGCTCAAAACGCTCCATTAATTTGGTACGGGCTTCATCTGCATTAGAAGAAGCTCTAATTAGAGCAATTACTTCATCAATATTATCTGAAGCAATGATCAAACCTTCAAGAATATGAGCTCTTTCTTTAGCTTTTCTTAGTTCATACTCCGTTCTTCTTACTACAACATCGTGCCTGTGCTCTACAAAATGATAAATTAGATCTTTGAGGTTCAGCATCTCAGGTCTTCCATTTACCAGTGCAATATTATTTACGCTGAAAGAAGATTGTAAAGCTGTGTGTTTAAATAAGGTATTAAGAACTATGTTAGGAATGGCATCTCTTTTCAACTGATATACGATACGCATACCATTTCTATCAGACTCATCCCTGATTAGGCTGATGCCTTCAATTTTCTTTTCATT
>JBFGDP010000334.1:0-2669 GCA_041580575.1 Christiangramia sp. | reverse complement strand
TGGAGAATGATGTTCGTGAACTATTTTCCATTCACCTTTTGTCTTAACAAAAACCAGGGTAATTTGATTGTTGATCACCACGGGTTCTGTGCCTTCACCAAACCTTAAATGAAAATCTGAATGAAAGGTTACAATTCCAACATTTCCATAATATACAGCAACCTTGACATCATCTGCTGCCATACTTATAACTTCTGTTACCGACCCAAACACACCACGTTCATAAGCTTCATTTTCTTCACCCCCATTTCTTACTTCTCCGTTCTTGAATTCGGAAAACTTTGGACCATAGGCATGAAAAGAGATTAGAAGATCCAAATCTCCGTCTATTATGCTCTGTGTAACGGCTTCCAGGGTTTCTATAATCTCTTGCTCTGCTTGAGGAAAAGATTGGGAAGTTACTGAGGAACCCTTGTCTGATGTTGATGAGGCCATCGATGCAGATGCATTTTTTGAAATTAAATTGGCTTCATTTACATTTTCATCATTTTCTGAACATCCAAACAGGAATAAAATGGATGTAAGAATTACGGCAAATACTCGTGTTGTTCTCATAATAATTATATTTAGTTAAATACTAATCCTTTACATTTATCCATGTCTTGTTTCATTACAGTTATAGGAACTCACATAGAGAATCACTTGGAAGATTTTAAATGATTTGGCGTTGAGAATATTAAATTTTCTCCCTAATTAGTATGAGCACGGTGAGTTTTTTCAAGATTGGAAAGAAATGTCCAAAGAAGGTCTCTGTACTATCTAATTTACTCTAACTGCTGAAGTGTATTTATCCAGATTTTTAAAAAACACACTTTAAACCTTTCTTCTGATGAAAACTTTTTCCTACCCAAAGAAAGATTGAAAAAAGGGCTGCTCTTGGGCAGGAATTTCTTTTACTGGCCATACCTATTTATAAAAGATTTTTATACAGATCTCCTTGAATTAAAAATGAGGGCCAAGGGAAAAAAAATCAGGCGGGTAGGAAAACCTGTTTAAAAGGCAGGTTCTAACAATAGAGACTTAGAACCGAATTACGAAGTACCACAAATTAAGCGTGAAAAAAAATGGAGGAAAACCAGCGTTAATTGAATGAAATCATGTTTTCGCACATAATGATATTTACGTTTATCTTAAAAAGGAAATGAATTCATTTCTATTAAGAATTTAGGCCCTTAATAACCTGCTACCCTTTAAAAGGAAATCCCTCGCTTTATAACTTATAAAACGAGGGATCATCTTTAAATCCAGAATTATACTCTGTACATTTATTCCGAAAATTCTTATTTCAGACTAATTATCTGCGGTTGCCGGGCTAATCACTTCTGAAACCTGGCTTATGGAATTAATGGGAAAGCCGCCTTTTTCAGCATGTTCTTTCAAAATTTCCTGGTTAGTAGCTTTATATATACAGTAGATCTTATTCTCTGCTACATAACTATGAACCCATTGAATGTCTTCAGCACTCATTTTATCCAGAACGCTACAGGATTTTTGTGAGATCGTCTTTAGATCGGCTGAAGTAGATTGGCCAATCTCCGGAATTTCTCTTTCAATAACATAGGTGCTCATCGACTCTGAATCAGCACTCTTTTGAACATCAGATTTTTTTTCCTGAGCATTGAGCGATGAAAAACCAAAACCAATACAAAGGAAAAAGATCAATACAAACCAATTGTGCATAGATGTTTTCATGACTTGAAAATTTTACTAATTTAAAAACTAACATAAATGTAATCAATTAGTTACATATTTTAATGTTATCTGACTTCAAACTTGAGAATAGCATTTTTTGGTTTTAAAGTAATCAGGGGTTTGATCTCGATTTCTTCATTAACCGAAATGATCTTATACCTGCGAACGATTTCTGCCACGGCAATGATCATTTCGAACATGGCAAAATTATTACCTATACATTTCCTGGGGCCGGCGCCAAAGGGGAAATATTGGGAGGAAAATTTTTTCCCGCCATCAGCGAACCTATCGGGTTTAAAAACATCGGGATCTTCCCACAGATCCGGATGACGATGAACTTCATGCAAAGAGAACAATAGATTTGATCCAGGCTCAAAATACTTACCTTTAAATTCATCAGGCTCCAGATTCACCCGGTCTATAAAATAAGCCGGCGGGTACATCCTCATGGATTCTTCTATCACCTGCTGGGTTAATTTCGCTTTGGTGACAAAACCCATTAGATCTGTCTCCTCCCGTTCCAGGGTTTCTATCTCATTAAAGATATTCTCCTGCCATTCTGGATGTAAAGCCAGTAATTGAGCTGTAAAGGTCAATGAATTCGAAGTAGTTTCATGCCCCGCGGTAAAAAGGATAAGGATCTCATCGATGAGTTGCTCTTCATCCATAAAATTACCATCATCATATTTTGCTTCCAGGAGCATATCCAGAAGATCATCATAACGTTCTCCGGAACTTCTTCGCTCCTGGACCATAGCTTTTAAAATTGCCCGGGCTTCCCTGGTCAATTTAAGATAGCTTTCTATCTTTCCGCTTAAATTGAACCACCAACCCAGGTAGGGCTGTCGCAGCTCCTTTACCAGCATCTTCTGGGTCTCTTCGGTAATGAATTGCAACCTGTTGATCTCCTCCTGATTCGCTGCACTACTAAACAGAGATTTTACCACGGTCTGAAAGGCAAGATCGTTATAGACCGG
>JBFGDP010000333.1:0-2684 GCA_041580575.1 Christiangramia sp. | reverse complement strand
GATGCCTTGCATATTGAAGATTTCAGGCACCTGGTATTTGATAAGATCATGGCTTACAGCTTAGATCAGGAAGAAGATTCTAAAGTTATATTTCACAGATCTGAAACGCTCAAGCCTACGCAATACAAATCATCTAAGTTTATGGGTGGGGAACAGAGCAACACTTCGATCATCTACAATGATAAGTTTGTGATGAAATTTTTCCGGAGGATCTATACCAGCAAAAATCCCGATTATGAAATTAGCCGTTTCCTTACAGAAAAAAGCCAGTTCAAAAATACGCCGGCATATGTAGGCAGTATCAATCTGGCCTTAAATAATGGGGATACCATTACCCTTGCCCTGATGCAGAATCTTCTTGAAAATGAAGGTGATGCCTGGAAATATATGCTTCAGGAATTAAAATCTGTATACATCAACCTGGAAAAAAAGAAAATTGATGTTAACAAACTGCCAGATATTCCCTTATATCACAGGCAACCTATTAATACTATTCCGCCAGAGATCATCGATTTCGCAGGGCTGAATATCTTTCTGAAGGTATCTAAACTCGCGCTTCGAACCGCCGAAATGCATATAGCGCTGGGCAGCGACATGCAGGATACAGCATTTACACCTACCAAATATAATGGTGATTATGCGGTCTGGCTTAAGAACAGGCTTATTTATATGTTTCAAAACAGGTTGAATACCATCGAAAATAATATGCATAAGCTTGAAGGAGAAGCACTGGAACTGGCCAAACAATTTTTAGACAAGAAAAAAGAGATCAGGGAACATTTTCTGAACTTCAACTGGACCAAAATGAAGAGCGAGCGTATAAGGATTCACGGCGACTACCATTTAGGCCAGGTATTGGTAGACCGTGATGATTTTTATCTGTTAGATTTTGAAGGAGAACCAGAGAGTACTATACAGGATAGAAAAGTAAAACAACCGCCTTTAAAAGATGTTGCCGGCATGTTCAGGTCTTTTCATTACGCCATTTATTCCACCATCTTCAATAATGACGGGAGTTTTGCCACATCCCAGGAAGACATGTTCAAAGCCGGGGAAGTGTTGTATAAATATATGATTGGTGTTTTTATGGAAACCTACGTTCATAAGGTGCAGACAGAAAATCTTAACATTGGTTATAAGCAGGAAATAGAATTTTTACTTGATTATTGTCTCCTGGAAAAAGCAGTGTATGAACTGGGTTATGAATTAAATTCAAGACCACGCTGGACCATCATCCCGCTTAGAGGAATCGCCAGTATTTTAAAAAACAAGAAAAACTAAAACCAACTATGAAAAAAGAAGTACAGGTTTACTCTTTATTTTCAGATTTTGATATTTCACTTTTTAAGGCCGGTAAACATTACCGGCTGTATGAAAAATTCGGAGCCCATTTAATGGAGGTAAACGGCGAGAAAGGAGTTTATTTCGCGGTCTGGGCACCTTCAGCTAAATCTGTTTCGGTGATCGGAGATTTTAATTTCTGGCTTGAGGGGGAGCACCCGTTGAAGGTGAGATGGGACGAAAGCGGAATCTGGGAAGGCTTTATTCCGGGTGTGGAGAAGGGTGCAAAATATAAATATAAGATCCAGTCTCACAATAATGATATGATCCTGGAAAAAGCCGATCCATTTGCCCTTAAATGCGAGCATCCGCCAAATACCGCATCTATAGTCTGGGACCTGGATTATAAATGGAAGGATAAAAAATATCTCACTACCCGAAAGGATAAAAATTCCCTGGACAAACCATTTTCGATCTATGAAGTTCATTTGAGCTCCTGGCGAAAAAACATGGATGAAAACCGGCCGCTCACCTATTCTGAAATGGCCAGCGAACTGGTGTCTTACGTTAAGGAAATGGAATTCACGCACGTGGAATTCATGCCAGTTATGGAATATCCTTATGATCCATCCTGGGGTTACCAGCTAACCGGTTACTTTGCTCCTACTTCCCGATTTGGAACACCACAGGAATTCATGGAACTTATAGATGCTTTTCACAAGGCCGGCATAGGAGTCATCCTGGACTGGGTACCCTCGCATTTCCCTGAAGATAAACATGGCTTGGGACAATTTGATGGCTCACATTTATATGAGCATCCAGACCCGCGGAAGGGATACCATCCAGACTGGAAGAGCCTTATTTTTAATTATGGAAGAAACGAAGTAAGATCTTTTTTAATTAGTAATGCCATTTTCTGGCTGGATAAATATCATGTAGATGGATTAAGAGTTGACGCAGTCGCTTCTATGTTATACCTGGATTATTCCAGGGAAGAAGGAGAATGGGAACCAAATGAACATGGCGGAAGGGAGAACCTGGACGCCATAAGTTTTGTTCGCGATCTCAACACCGAGGTTTACAAAAGTTTTGAAGGGGTGCAAACCATTGCCGAAGAATCAACTTCTTTTCCCCTGGTCTCCAGACCGGTGGATCTTGGCGGACTTGGATTTGGCATGAAATGGATGATGGGCTGGATGCACGATACACTGGAGTATTTCCAGAAAGACCCCATCTACAGGCAGTATCATCACAATGATATTAGCTTTAGTATGACCTATACATTTACCGAAAATTTTGCCCTTCCTCTAAGTCATGATGAAGTGGTATACGGCAAAAAATCCCTGCTGGTTAGAATGCCGGGAGATGAATGGCAACGCTTTGCCAATCTAAGACTTTTGTAT
>JBFGDP010000332.1:0-2692 GCA_041580575.1 Christiangramia sp. | reverse complement strand
TTACCACGCATATCCAGGGCATCACCTTCAGAAATGAACAGTGTAGCCGATTTTCCTTCTTCCAGGCTACCGTAGTTGGCATCTATTCCAAGGATCCTTGCGGTATTTAATGTGACTAATTTTAAGGCTTCTTCCTTATCCATTCCAAAAGCAGCAACGGTACCGGCATAAAAAGGAAGGTTTCTGGAATTCATTCTTTCCATTTGCCCGCTACCTTCAATAGCTACCAAAACCCCGTTTTCATGTAGAATTTTCGCCAGTTTATAAGGGTAATCATAGTCTTCATAGGCTTCTTCAGGAGTTGTATGAGGCCTGTTAACTAATACCGGAATTTCGTTGGATTTAAGGGATTCGGCCACATCTGGAGCATAATAGCCGCCCACGATCACTACACCTGGAAGCGCATGGTCTTTCTTGAATTGAATTACATCCATGATCTCTTTTTCACCGTTCACGTGGACAAATACTTTTTTCTTCCCGTTATAAACAGTTTCCATGGCCAGGAAAGGAAGGTTCTTGTAATCCCTGTTTCCATCCAGGTATGCCTTAGCTGAAGCGAAAAAATCTGAAAGTTTTTGAACTGCTTCGATATACTCTTTATTAGGTTTAAGGTCTGGATCTTCACCTTGCCACCAGCGACCTCTTTCATAGGAGGTAGGCCAGTTGATATGCAAACCGTCATTTTCTTTTACCACAGCATCTTCCCAGTTCCAGGCATCAAATTGCACGATAGAGGAAGTACCGGAAATACGACCGCCCCTGGGAACAATTTGTCCTAAAAGCACCCCGTTAGGCCTCATAGATTCCACGATTTTACTCTCTGCATTATAGGCGATCAAACTTCTAACATTAGGCAACATCTCTCCCATTTCGTCCTGATCTACCGTTGCTTTTACCGCATCTATCTCTACCAGGCCAAGCGTGGAATTAGGAGCTATAAAGCCCGGGTAAACGTGTTTTCCTTTAGCATTAATGATCTTCCCGGGATATTGCCGTTTGGTAAGATCTGCAGCAATAACCTCGGTAATTTTGCCATTTTCAAAAATGATTAAACTATTCTCAATGACCTCTCCATTGCCCAGATGCGCAGTGGCTCCAACAATAGTTATAGGTTGAGTTTGTTTGGCAGCGGGAGTCTGCTGTCCAAAACTATGTCCTGTACAGAACAGGAGCACTATTATTATATATGTATTTACAATTTTCATATGATTCAAAATTTTATTTAACCGCTTCTAAAAGGTCACAGTGAACTCGTTGCTCCTCCATTTTAACAACCGGTTGGGTTTTTACCCCAGCGTTTTTCGCTTTTAACATCTGTCCTATAAGTTCATTTCGTTCCTTCTTAATTTCAGCTCTCATTTCAACATCGCGGTCGATATCAAAATAGATAACTCCTTCTATCATGGTCTTTTCAGGTTTTGCGTAAATAGATAATGGGTGATCGTTCCACAATACCAAGTCTGCTTGTTTACCTTCTTTAATACTTCCGGTCAGGTTATCAATATGGAGTAATTTGGCCGGGTTGATAGTTACCATCTTCCATGCATCTTCTTCGCTCATTCCGCCATATTTGATACTTTTTGCAGCTTCCTGGTTCAATCTTCTGCTCATTTCCCCGTCATCACTGTTAATTGCAACAGTTAGACCAACCTCGTTCATGATCGCAGCATTATATGGGATGGCATCGTTAACCTCATATTTATAGGCCCACCAGTCTGAAAAGGTGGAAGCACCTACACCATGCTCTTTCATCTTATCGGCTACTTTGTAACCTTCCAGAATGTGAGTGAATGTGTTAATGTTGAATCCGAAATTTTCAGCAACTTTCATCAGCATATTGATCTCGCTCTGAATGTAGGAATGAGAAGTGACAAAACGATCACCATTCATAATCTCCACGATCGTTTCCATTTCAAGATCCTTTCTGAAACCGGGATCGTTCTTGCTTGTTTCGTAAGCTTTACCGCGACTAAAATAATCTGTGAATACCTGTTCAACTCCCATCCTGGTTTGTGGAAACCTGGAGCCACTCCAGTTGGATTGCTTCACATTTTCACCAAGGGCGAACTTAATAAATGGCGGTGCCTCATCAAAGATCATATCTTCGGCTGGGGCTCCCCATTTTAATTTAAGGATCGCCGAGCGACCACCAATAGGGTTGGCAGAGCCATGTAGTAACTGGATAGTGGTGACTCCACCGGCCAGGTTTCTGTAGATATTAATATCTGTAGGGTCTACCACGTCTTCCATGGTAACCTCTGCTGAAGAATTATGCCCAGATTCGTTTATGGCCGAAGCCGCAATGTGGGAATGTTCATCTATGATCCCGGCAGTAAGGTGTTTTCCGGAAGCATCGATCACTTTTGCACCACCGGCATTTAAGCCTTTGCCAATTTTTGCGATCGCTCCATTCTTAACCAGGACATCGGTGTTCTCTAACACGCCTGAGTCTTCACTGGTCCAAACGGTCGCATTTTTAAATAGTATATTTTCCTGCTTCGGTATTTCTTTGAACCCATAGGCAAGGTTGGGGTAGGTGACCGGTGAAATTTTACGTATCACCTCGTCCTGTCCAGTCTTATCCTTCTTTACTTTTTCTGAAACTTTCTTTTTAACAGCCTCAAAACGGGTCTCATTTCCATTTGGTAAAATTGCCTTACCGGAAAATTTATCGGTTGCAGCCGGGATATTG
>JBFGDP010000331.1:0-2705 GCA_041580575.1 Christiangramia sp. | reverse complement strand
GCAATTGATGAATGATATTACTGAAGCTCTTATTGAAGCTACAAAATTTGAACTTCCAAAAGAATTTCTTCAGAAATGGATCCAGACAGTAGGTGAAAAACCTTTGACTGAGGAAGAAGCTGCTGAAGAATATGAAAAGAGTGAAAAAGGGCTTCGTTACCAGTTGATCGAAGGAAAGGTTGTGAACGAGAATAACCTAAAGGTGGATTTCAACGATCTTAAGTCTTTTACCACAGAGAAGATCAAACAGCAAATGGCTCAATTTGGCCAAATGGATCCTTCAGAAAAAGAACTTGATGATATTGCTGCCAGAATCTTATCTAACCAGGATGAGGTGAAGAGACTTTCTGAGCAGCTTATGAACGAGAAACTTCTTGAATTTTATAAGGAAAAAATGAAATTTGATGAGAAAGAAGTGACTTACGAAGAATTTGTGAAAGCCATATATAAGTAAGCCTTTTTACGATTTATTACCTATCTTTAAGGCGTTATCTCTAATTGAGTGACGCCTTTTTTGGTTAATACCGGAATTTTAATTAAGATTAGAAAAACAATAAAATATTGATGGATTACGGAAAAGAATTTCAAAAATATGCTGTATCAGATCATAATATAAACAGCAATTATTATAATAAGATTATTAGTAGCATGATGCCGGTTGGCATGACCCCGAATATCATTGAAGAACGCCAGATGAATGCTGTGGCGATGGATGTTTTTTCCCGATTAATGATGGATCGTATCATCTTTCTTGGTACCGGGATCAATGAGCAGGTGGCAAATATAGTACAGGCCCAGTTATTATTTCTGGAGAGCACAGATGCGTCCAAGGATATTCAGATCTATATCAATTCTCCCGGAGGGAGCGTTTATGCAGGTCTAGGGATCTACGATACTATGCAGTTCATCAAACCCGACGTAGCAACTATCTGTACCGGAATGGCAGCTTCTATGGGGGCAGTTCTTTTATGTGCCGGAGAAGCGGGTAAACGTAGCGGACTTCCGCATTGCAGAGTAATGATACATCAGCCAATGGGTGGTGCCCAGGGGCAGGCTAGTGATATTGAGATCACGGCTAGGGAGATCATTACTTTAAAAGAAGAATTATACAAGATCATAGCCAAGCATTCAGGTCAAACCTATGAAAAAGTTCATGAAGATAGTGATCGTGACTACTGGATGAAAGCAGAAAAGGCGAAAGAATACGGAATGATCGATGAAGTTTTAAAAAGAGAAGGATAAATTGTAATTGCTTAGAAGTAGTAATTATTGAAAATTTAAATAATGGCGAAAGAAGATTTAGAATGTTCCTTTTGTGGTAGAAAAAAACCTGAGACCAACCTGCTAATCGCTGGTCTGGATGCACATATCTGTGACCGATGCATCGAGCAGGCGCATGGAATCGTTGTGGAAGAATCCAAGCAGGGAGAAGCCAGGGAGCTTTCATCAGACCTGATGTTGAGTAAACCAAAATCTATCAAGGCATTTTTGGACGAATATATCATTGGGCAGGAAGAAACGAAAAAAGTAATGTCTGTGGCCGTTTATAACCACTACAAAAGATTATTGCAGCCCGAAAGTGACGATGATGTAGAGATCCAGAAGTCTAATATTATAATGGTAGGGGAGACCGGTACTGGTAAGACCCTTATGGCGCGTACCATTGCAAAGATGCTTAATGTGCCTTTGGCTATTGTAGATGCCACCGTATTAACCGAGGCGGGTTATGTTGGTGAGGATGTAGAAGGTATACTTACCAGGCTACTCCAGGCAGCCGATTATAATACTGAAAAAGCACAACGAGGTATCGTTTTTATCGATGAGATAGATAAGATTGCACGTAAAAGTGATAACCCTTCAATTACACGAGATGTGTCTGGAGAAGGAGTGCAGCAGGCATTATTAAAGCTTCTTGAAGGAACTACCGTTAATGTGCCGCCAAAAGGAGGGCGAAAGCATCCGGACCAAAAGTTCATCGAGGTAAATACAGAAAATATTCTTTTTATTGCCGGTGGAGCCTTTGATGGTATAGAAAGGATCATTAGTAAAAGACTGAATATGCAGGCCGTTGGTTTTAGTGCATCCAAAAGTGAGGATGCCATAGAGCGCACCAACCTGTTAAAGTATATCATTCCGAAAGATCTGAAAGAATTCGGTTTAATTCCCGAGATCATCGGTCGTTTACCGGCGCTTACGTTTATGAATCCTCTGGATAGAAAGACGCTGAGAGCGATCCTGACGGAGCCTAAGAATGCGATCATTAAGCAATATAAAAAGCTTTTTGAAATGGATGATATCCAGTTCGATATTACAGATGAAGCCCTAAACTATATTGTAGATAAAGCTGTGGAATATAAACTAGGAGCCCGTGGACTCCGCTCGTTATGCGAAGCGATCCTAACAGACGCGATGTTCGAGCTTCCCGAAAGTGAAGAAGGTGAATTTACGGTAACCCGTGAATATGCCGAGGATAAGTTAAATAAGTCTACTATAAGTAAACTTAAGGCTGTTTCTTAAAGCAGGCTTTATAATCTATATGATACAAAAAGCGCCATCGGTATGATGGCGCTTTTTTTTTGAGTGTTTGGAAGAGATTAATCTATTTTCAGGCGATATCTGCTAAGCAGCCCGGTTACTTCCGGTAGTGAAAAGTGAGCTCCCGGGATCCTGTTATTTTCAGGGTCTATAAGATAATTTACAGCATT
>JBFGDP010000330.1:0-2710 GCA_041580575.1 Christiangramia sp. | reverse complement strand
TTGTTTCCACGACGATCGTGGAAAGTGGACTGGACGTATCTGAAGCGAATACGATATTTATCAATAACGCTAATAACTTCGGACTTTCTGACCTTCACCAGATGCGGGGGCGTGTAGGACGTAGCAATAAAAAAGCCTTTTGTTATTTTATTACTCCTCCATTTTCAGCCATGACCGAAGATGCGAGAAAGAGAATTACCGCTTTGGAACAATTTTCAGAATTAGGTAGCGGATTTAATATAGCCATGAAGGACCTGGAGATTCGCGGGGCTGGAGATCTTTTAGGAGGAGAACAAAGCGGATTTATCAATGATATTGGGTTCGACACTTATCAAAAGATTCTGAACGAGGCTATAGAAGAATTAAAAGAAAATGAATTCCGCGATCTGTATGCCGAAACTGAAGACCTTGAGAATAAGGATTTCGTAAAGGATACCCAGATAGATACAGATTTCGAGTTGCTGTTCCCTGATGATTATATCAATAATATCACCGAAAGGCTGAATCTTTATACCAAGCTGAATGAACTAAAAACCGAAGAGGAACTTCAGAAATTTGAAGCAGAACTGGTAGACAGATTTGGTGAGTTACCAACTCAGGCAGTTGATCTTCTAAATTCGGTTAGAATTAAATGGATAGCCGCTAAAATTGGTCTGGAACGGGTTATTATGAAGAAGAACAAACTGATTGGATATTTTATTGCCGACCAGAAATCAAGATTTTACCAGACCAATAATTTCACCAAGGTGCTGCAGTATGTACAAACGCACAGACAGAACTGCACGATGAAAGAAAAGGAAACCCGTAACGGTTTAAAACTCCTGTTGACATTTGACAGGATCACCTCTGTAGAAAAAGCACTGAAAGTATTGCAGCCACTTGATTTCAGGGAGAAGAAAGAAGAAGTGGTGAGTTAAAAATTTAAAATTTCAGGATATATATTAAGCGGACCCTTCCGTCAGCCTACGGCTGACACCTTCTCTGAAATTTCAGGGAAGGATCTTTTTTTGTAAAGCTCCCCTCCTAAGAAATAGGAGGGGTGTCCAAAGGACGGGGTGGTCAGTTTCTAAAATTATACCTTATCTCTTCAAGCACAGATTTTAAGTCTTCAAATACCCTTTTATTCTCGAATCGAATCACGGTTATACCTAGTTTATTCAGGACTTCTGTTCTTTTCCTATCATAGTCACGGGCGGTCTCACTATTGTGAACCTCCCCATCTAGCTCAATAACCAGTCTTTCCTGAGGGCAATAAAAATCTGTGATATAGTTTTCAATACTATGTTGCCGCCTGAATTTTCTGCCTTCCAATTTCTTGCTCTGAATATGTTTCCAGAGAAATGCCTCTGCCGGAGTAAGGGATTTTCTAAGTTTTTTGCGAAAAGGCTTCAGATACTTTGTGTTATGTATTTTTCTCATGATAAATTCAAATTTTGACCCTTCCGGCAGACTATGCTTAATACCTTCTCTGAAATTTCAGGGAAGGAGCTTTTTTAAAAACTACCTTCCTGCAAATAGACGGGTTGTCCGCAGGACGGAGGGATCCGATTTTATTTTCATTCTCCAATTACCCTTATATTATCCAGATCATAAGTAGTTGTTTTATCTGGTGCTGCTCCCAGGTACCTGAAACCGATCCAAACCTCTCCTTCCAAACAGGAAATATCGATCTTTGATTCCCTGAAAATTGTAGCATTAGCACCCGAGGGTCCCAAGGGAATATTTGCATCCAATTCTGTCCAGGTGGTGGTTCGCGGATCACCGGTAAAATCTGAGGTGATATAAACCCGCATTAAAAGTCCGTTGTCGTAAGAAGATAACATATCAAAAAACAGAATTTCATTGCTGGTTCCGTCCAGATCTATTTCTGGGGTGATCAGCCAGGCTTCCAAGGGGCTCTCGATAGTATTGTAAGCTGAAATTCTAAGGATCCTGTTTCCCGCAGATAAGGTAGGTGTAAACTTCTTCTCTCCGCCGCTTACATTGATGTTCGTCCAGCCACGTGAATTCAACGTAGTATTGGAGGTGACCCCATCAAAATTTTCATCCAGTAAAAATTTTGAGCCTACAAGAGAATTATTACCGCAATCCAGGTAAACCGGATCACAACGTTCACCTTCCATCTCGAGAGCCTCGGGAGTATTAATAATGATCACATAATGCTCATCATAATAATCCCTGGATAGTATTCCTTCTACACTCCCTTTGCCAGCAGGCAAATGAAGGGACTTAAAATCTGAAAATGTACTGGTGCTAAGAAAAATGGTCGTTCCGTTATTGCAATCCATCATTTGCCGCTCTCCATCGAAGCGGTCTACCACATTCGAAGCAAATGTAAATCTGTTATTCTCTCTAACCAGGTTCAGATCGAACTGTACATCCTCTAATTTCACAAACAGGTTCTTTAAATCCTCCGTAACCTCATCTATGCTAATTCCCAGGGGAACAATTTCCTGCTTTTCAGCTGATCTTACTACGTGGTCTGCAATGGCCGAATTTGGGATTGCAATTATATCGCCCCTCTGCTGAAATCCCAGTTGAAAAACGCCGTGCTTAAATCCTAAGCTCAAACCATCCAGTTTAACCATTACCTTTCTTCCTATATCAAATGTCTCTGAAAGAGAATTATAATCTAAAAGCACCTGGATTCCTGCAGTAGGACCTTCAAACTTATCCTGCAAAACGATCTTTTTATAAAAATTACCGGCAG
>JBFGDP010000329.1:0-2713 GCA_041580575.1 Christiangramia sp. | reverse complement strand
TTCTTCTACCTGTTTCTGCAACTCGGTCTCTGAACTACTTCTCAATTCCAGCATCAGGATTGCTTCCGGATCTCCTTCAATAAAAAAACGATTACTCCTGTACTTCAGGCTTTCCTTCGTACAATCCAGGATAACCTTATCCATCATTTCACAGGTAAACAAGGAATGGCGCATTGCGGGGACCACGGCTTGCATACAGGCATCTATGCTCTTAAAGTGAGCTGCGACCATGGCGGTGTAATCTGGTGGTAGTTCATCCAGTTGCAAGGTGATCTCTGTAATAAAAGCCAGGGTTCCCTCGCTTCCAGCGATCAATTTTGAAAAATTAAAAGATTCCTGGTCTTCAAAAAAGGGCTGAGAATGTAACAATTCGTCTATCGCATAACCCGTATTTCTGCGATGCAGACCCCGAGGCGGATAGTTTTTAAGGATTTGATCTCTTGTCTCCTGGTCATTGAGCTTTTCAAAAATAATTCGATATAGTTTTCCTTCCAGGTCGTCCTGTTGGAGTTTATCCTCAAATTCTTTTTTGGTAAGATCTTTAAACTCAACTTTAGAGCCATCGCTTAAAATCACTTTTAAGGAAACCAATTTGTCCCTGGTGGTTCCAAATTTAATTGAGGTAGTCCCACTGGAATTATTACCAACCATTCCACCAATCATACATCTGTTGGAGGTAGATGTATTTGGACCGAAAAACAGGCGGTGTTTTTCTAGCTGCCTGTTGAGATCGTCCCTAATCACTCCGGGCTGCAAGGTCACTGTTTTTGCCGGTACATCTATTTTTATAATATCGGTAAAATGCTTGGAAACGTCAACAACGATTCCTTCCCCGGTACATTGCCCAGCCAGGGAGGTCCCTGCGGTCCTGGGGATCAAAGACGTGTTATGCCTTTGAGCGAAACTAATTAATAATTGAAGGTCATTTTCATTTTTAGGAATGCAAACAGCAAGGGGAATCTCCCGGTATACAGAAGCATCTGTAGCATAGATACTTTTCCATAGGTCATCATAATATAAGCTTCCGGTTAATTGGCCCGATAATAGTTTTAATGCATCCTTCTTTTTCATACTCAAATTTAGAAGAATTCTCTAATCCTGCTTAACAGATTTTTAATTAATATTAACAATACATTTGCTTGAGACCACGTTGTGGTATGAGTATTCAACATAAATTTGTCTCGATCTAACAAAACAATCAAACATGAAAAAATTAGTTCTTTGGGCTGCCTTTACAATAGGAGCTGTGTTAATTAATAATGCAAATGCGCAGGCAATTTCTGAAAATGCTCTTGGTTTAAGAGTTGGTGATGGTGGAGGTTTTGGAGCAGAAGTATCATATCAAAGAGCCATTGGAGGTGATAATAACCGTTTGGAACTAGACCTTGGATGGAGAAATAACAGTAGTTTTGATGCTATTAGACTGGTAGGTCTCTACCAATGGGTATGGAATATTGATGGCGGATTTAACTGGTACGCAGGTGCAGGAGCAGGACTAGGGAATTATGATGATAATAGACGAGATAATGTAGATTATAATGATGGTCTTTTCGCTTTACTGGCCGGTGATATAGGTATAGAATACAATTTTGATTTTCCGCTTTTATTATCACTGGATTTTAGACCGGAAATTAGATTTTCTGGCTATACAGAAAGTAAGGATTTTGGACCAGACATTGCCCTTGGAATAAGATATCAGTTTTAAACTCCCAGGGTTTACCAAAAGAATGAAGAAGGTTGAAATATTAATTTCAACCTTTTTTTATGCTTTGATCAGAGCTTTTTGATACTGCTCCTCATACATAGGTACAATATTATTGATATCGAATTTCGAGGCCTCTTTCCCGGCCTGAAGTTTGAATTGAGCAAGTTTTAAAGGATCTTCCAAAATAGAGATCGCACTCTCTGCCATTGCTTTTACATCGCCAACATTATGAAGATAACCTGATGAACCATGGATATTAACCTCAGGCAAACCTCCTGAATTAGAAGATATTACAGGTACATACTGAACCATTGCTTCAAGTGCAGCCAGGCCAAAACTTTCTGTTTCAGAGGGCAATAAAAAGAGATCTGAAAAACACAGGATCTTATCTA
Source organism: Christiangramia sp. (assembly GCA_041580575.1). GTDB lineage: Bacteria > Bacteroidota > Bacteroidia > Flavobacteriales > Flavobacteriaceae > Christiangramia. The sequence continues at coordinate 616 of JBFGDP010000329.1, read as the reverse complement.
TTTCATTGCTTTGCCCAAGGAACAGTACACGATCCCTAATATTTAACTCTCTTACGAGTTTTTCTGCCGTTTCTCTTTCAGGACCTTCACCTACCATCATTAACCTGGCCTTTACCTTTTTCTGAACCTCATAAAAGATCTTTACCACATCATCTATTCTCTTCACTTTTCTAAAGTTACTAACATGAGTAATGATCTTTTCATCCTCGTGAGCCATTAGCTCCCGCTGACAATCAGTAAAGGTTTTTTTCTGAAATTTAGATACATCGATAAAGTTTGGTATCACTTCAATTTGTTTACGAATATTGAAGAATTTTAAGGTATCCTCTTTCAGACTTTTTGAAACAGAGGTAACTATATCGCTATTATTAATACTAAATGTTACTGCCGGTTTATAGAATGGATGGTTCCCTACAAGGGTAATATCTGTCCCGTGAAGGGTAGTTACCATAGGAATGCTTATTCCCTCCTCTTCGAGCATTTTTTTAGCCATGTACCCAGCGTAGGCATGCGGTATGGCATAATGTACATGAAGTAATTCAATATTATAGTTCTTGATCACATTTACCAGCTTACTGCTTAAAGCAAGCTCATAAGGTTGATAATGAAATAACGG
>JBFGDP010000328.1:0-2724 GCA_041580575.1 Christiangramia sp. | reverse complement strand
TATCCCAGTAATTTATATAATCCAGCACTTCACCAATAGAATTTTTCAACTCAGATTCCTGCGGAACCTTGAAGCCCCATTCCCTGGCTTTTTCCAGCCCTTCAAACTGTGACCTTACGCCCGTATTTTCACCAACTATGCTATATAATAAACATTCTAATGGCCTTTTGGCAACCTCGGCACTATCCTGTAGTTTTAAACTTCCTGAAGCTGTATTTCTCGGGTTTGCATAAGGCTCCTCTCCAAATTCCACCCTTTCCGCATTCATTCTAGCAAAGCCTTCGTAAGGTAATACGATTTCACCACGGATATCGAATTTTTGCGGGTAGTCACCTTTCAGCTTTAAAGGAACAGATCTTATGGTTCGTACATTATTCGTCACATCATCTCCCTGAAAACCATCTCCCCTGGTCACCGCCTTCTCCAGAATTCCGTTAACATAGGTAAGGCTTATAGACGCACCGTCATATTTTAATTCGCAGACGTATTGCACCTCACCTTCCACTACCTTTCGCAGGCGGGCTTCCCATTCTTCCAGTTCTTCTTTAGAGTAAGAATTGGATAAAGAATACATGCGATAATCGTGTACTACTGTTTTAAAATTTTTGGTCACTGCCCCGCCAACGCGTTTGGTGGGCGAATTAGGATCATCAAATTGAGGATATTTCTCCTCCAGTTCCTGCAGTTCCTTCAGCATCATATCAAAATCATAATCACTAATCTCAGGATTATCAAGCACATAGTAATTATAGTTATGTTGCTGCAATTCCTTGCGAAGACCTTGAATTTTCTTTTCTATTTCCATGTAAAATACCGAGTATTATTTTTCTGAGATTTCCAGCTCATCCTCGCGGAATTCAAGCTGAAAATATTTCGAATTATGCCTGAAATCCAGTTTAAATTCAGAACTAAATGCTTTATCATTGGTGGGAAACCAATCTTTTTTCTCTTTATGAATAGTAATTAACAAACCTGAAGGCTCTCCTATGGCGCAAAATCTTTCTAGATCACCATCATATTTCTCCAGGCCACATTTAAGTTTTAGATGTTCAAATTTGTCCCTGATATTTTTAGTGACCAGACCAACTTCAGCAATGCCAATTATTTCAGACGGACTAAATATTCCTGTATCTCCCTTTTTAAAATCCCGACGGGAAATAAACTCCATTATATTCTTATCCTTATCATAAAAATATACCGACCTCGCCTGCCAGTTAGGGAAATCTATGATCTTTTTTTCATTATAACCTAATACCGGTACAATACCTTCCAGCCATTCAGCAACCACATCTTCCTGCCGGTCGGGTACATGAAAGGCAATATGATAGGGAGTGCTACGCTCTGAATATTCGAAAATGAGCCGGGAATAACCTGCTATTATCTCAAAACTATCTTCTGAATAATTTTCAATTTTAAAATTGAGTTCATCACGGTAAAACTCAAGCTGAGATTTTAAATTGGAAGTATATATGGTGAGTTTTACAATTTCCATGATCAGGTTTGATTTTTATTCATCCACTTTGGCACCGGCTGAGGTTCAAAATTTCTCATTTGTTCTAGAAGATCATCAAAATCTTCAGAAATCAGAATAATGTCAAGATTTTCCCTTTTCAGAAGTCCTTTATCGCACATAGTATGCAACATCTTTATAAGATCATTATAAAAACCTCCAATATTTAGCAACCCAATAGGTTTTCTATGCAGACCAAGCTGAGCCCAGGTTACGATCTCGAACAGCTCTTCGAAGGTGCCAAAACCACCGGGAAGAGCCAGGAAAGCGTCGCTAAGTTCGTTCATAGTAAGTTTGCGTTCGTGCATATCCTGGGTGGTGATGAGTTTATCCAGATTGGTATGTACGACCTCCTTGGTTTTTAGAAAATCGGGAATAACCCCGGTAACTTTACCATGATAATCCATCACACCCCGTGCTACCTGCCCCATTAAGCCTAGTTTACTACCACCGTAGATAAGTCTAATATTATTCTCTGCCATTAACCTGCCTACTTCATAAGAAGTATTAAAGATCTCCCGGTCGTTTCCCTTACTACTGGCGCAAAAAACTGCCAGGTTGTGGATCTTATTTGAATTTTTACTCATTACTTATTTTCTGGTTGCTTTCAACATGCGATAATTTCCAAAAATATCCTTTTTCAGTTCCCCTTCAAAACCTAAGTTTTCCACCAAGGTTTTTGTTTCTTCTGCCAGGTACTGGTTTATTTCAAAATACAGACACCCTCCATCGTTTAAGGCATCGGCAGCAAGACGGGTGATCTTTTCATAGAATACAAGTGGGTTATCGTTAGAAACGTAAAGCGCCAGATCTGGCTCATGTTTTAACACATTCTGATGCATTTCCGTCTTTTCCTTTTCTCTAACATAGGGAGGATTTGAAACAATAACATCGTATTGCTCATCCAGCCTATCCAGGGCAAGAATATCAACCTTACTAAAATCTACCACTACATTATTCAGTCCTGCATTTTTCACTGCCAGATCTATCGCTTCTATTGAAACATCAAAAGACTGTACCTCTGCATTAGGCAAGTTCTTAGCAAGACTTATAGGAATGCAGCCGCTACCGGTCCCAATATCAAGGATCCTAAACTTTTTACTGTTATTTTTATGATCCTCAATTATCCAATCTACCAGTTCCTCTGTTTCAGGCCTTGGAATAAGAACATTTCTATCTACAAAAAATTCCAGATTATAGAATTCGGTCTTACC
>JBFGDP010000327.1:0-2734 GCA_041580575.1 Christiangramia sp. | reverse complement strand
TTCAAACCGAAAAAAGGAAGGACAATAATTTCCGGAATCAAACTGGAAAAATTATAAAAAAGCCCCAATGTAATTCTCACCGGGGCTTCACAAATTAAAACTAAAGGCGTTTAATTTTCAGAGTTATTTGAAAGACCTCACAGGTAATAGAAACCTGTGAGGTCTGGATGTTGATAAATTCAATTCTAATGAGATGCCAAAACGAGTTCAGCATGATGTAATTTACTTTGCGAACAGCGTCACCTGAATTTATTTCAGGGTCTCAAATCGATTTAAAATCTTATAAGATTCTGAAACAGGTTCAGAATGACATTTTTTATCATTTAAAAAAGTACAGACAATAAATTATTTTTTCAAATTGAATGAAGCATTAAAATCAGCATCTGAACTTCCCGCTATGAAAAATTCAAATTCTCCAGGTTCAAAAACATATTCGATCTGAGAATTATAAAATTTCAAATCTTCCGCAGTAATTGTAAAAGTAACCGTTCTGGATTCACCTTTCTTCAAAGCGATCTTTTTGAATCCTTTAAGTTCTTTTCCAGGAGGAGTTACGCTCCTCACTTTATCGTGTATATATAGCTGAACTACCTCTTCTCCATCGCGATCGCCAGTATTAGTAATTGTAGCGCTTAATTCTATAGTCCCGTTAGCATTTAGTTCATTTGAGCTAGCTTTAATATCGCTGTATTCAAATTCTGTATAGCTTAATCCAAAACCGAACGGTAGTAATGGAGAGTTTGGAGAATCCAGGTAGTTTGTTTTGAACTTCTGAAAATCACCATTTTCAGGACCCGGTCTTCCGGTAGTTTTCATGCGATAATGGATTGGAATTTGTCCTACACTTCTCGGCCAGCTATTGGTTAATTTTCCGGAAGGATTATAATCTCCAAAAAGTACATCAGCAACGGCATTACCTGCCTCAACGCCAGGATGCCAAATTTGTAATATACTTACCGGTAAAGCTATCTCTTCAGAAATATCAAGTGGTCGACCACTCATAAGAACCAGAACTACTGGTTTTCCCGTTTTCACAAGTTCCCTGATCAGTTTTTTCTGGGCATCAGGAATTGTAATATCGGTTCTGCTGGCTGCTTCACCACTCATCTCAGTAGCTTCACCAACCACGGCGACAATAACATCTGAAGAATTAGCCAAATCGAGAGCCTCCTTCAGTAGGGTTTCAGGAGACTCATCAGAGATTTGAATACGTTCACCAAAGACATTTACTTTTTTGGCAAAACTGCTGTCATTGGAAATATTTGAACCCTTGGCATAATCTATTTTTGCATCTGGAGCTACATTTTTCAATCCTTCAAGTATTGGCACTGAAAGCTGAGGATTCCCGGTTGGCGCCCAGGTGCCCAGCATATTATTCTTGTTATTGGCCAGAGGACCCACAAGTGCTATATTAGAATTTTTGGGCAGGGGCAGGACATTATTATGATTTTTTAAAAGTACAAAAGACCTGGTGGCCGCTTTCCGGGCCAGACTTCTGTTGTCATCTGTTAAAATATCTCTTTCCGGTCGGCTTTCATCTGAATACAAATATGGATCTTTTAGCAAGCCTAATTTATGCTTCGCCTCCAGGATTCTTCTCGCAGCCTTGGTAATTTGTTCTTCAGAAACCTTTCCTTCATCTACAGATTTTTTTAAAGTTGTAAGAAAACCTTCTCCAACCATATCCATGTCTAATCCCGCATTAATAGCCATTGCAGAAACTGCCTGCAGGTCGCCCATTCCGTGAGCGATCATTTCGTTCACAGAGGTATAATCTGAAACTACAAACCCGTTAAAACCCCATCGGTTTCTAAGAAGATCTGTAAGTAACCATTTATTACCAGAGGCAGGAATACCATCTATATCATTAAAAGAGGTCATTACGCTCCCTACACCTGCATCTACGGCCGCTTTATATGGAGGTAGGTATTCGTTGAACATTTTCAGTCGGCTCATATCTACAGAATTATAATCCCTACCCGCTTCGGGAGCACCATATAAAGCCATATGCTTAACAGTGGCCATCATTGTTGCTGGCTGGGTTAGATCTTCACCCTGGTAACCTTCCACCATTGCCTTAGCAATCTGAGATCCTAAATACGGGTCTTCCCCTGCTCCTTCTGCAATTCGACCCCACCTTGGATCACGGGCAATATCTACCATTGGTGAAAAATTCCAGTTAATTCCATCTGCCGTGGCTTCTTTGGCTGCCATTTGAGCGCCTTGTTTGATCAATTCCATATCCCAGCTGGAAGACAGCCCAAGCGGAATAGGATAGGTGGTTTTATAGCCATGAATTATATCAGCTCCTATTAAAAGTGGAATTCCCAGTCTTGAATTTTTTACGGCGATCTCCTGAGCCTGTCTCACTTTCTCCGGGCTGGAAACACCAAATACTCCCCCAACGTTACCTGCCTTTATTTTGGATTCTACATCCTCGCTCACTACAGATCCAGTGGCCACCCCGCCACCCGGAGTGAGCAAGTTCAATTGCCCTATCTTTTCTTCCAGGGTCATATTCTTTAAGAGCTCTTCTACCTCTGGTATGGTCTCCTGCGCCGTAAGGAAAGAAACTCCCAGACATAATACGAGCGTGATTGAAATATAGACTTTTCTCATTTTCGTGGTATTTTAATTTTCTACTTGGTTTTTTACTTATTCTATTGATAATACCTCTGATCTCTCAGAAATACCATTTTCATTAAATGCCTCTATACTGAAATAATACTTTGTA
>JBFGDP010000326.1:0-2745 GCA_041580575.1 Christiangramia sp. | reverse complement strand
TTTTATACAGTCTGAAAACAATAAAAATTACGGTAGAGGATAAAATGCTGAGTAGCAGATAGATCAAAATAACTCCTTTTTAGTGGTGAAAAGATCGATGACATCTTCGTGGGTAGGTTGTAAATTCCAGGTGTGGAATCCTAGGGTAGCAGCAGTATTTATATTTTCTAAGGTATCATCAATAAACAAACATTCCTTAGGATTTAAATTATGCTTTTGCAGAACAAATTCGAATATATCAGGATTTGGTTTGCGCATTCCTATTTCGTGAGAAAGGTAAAATCCATCAAAGCAAGCCTTGAATTCATAAAAAAATGGCACAGTATTCTTTATGTGGTCTATATGGATCTCATTGGTGTTGCTAAGTAGAATAAGCTTAAAATCCTTTTGCTGTGCTAATTTCTGAATGAATTTTAAGCGATATTCGGGGAATTCCAATATCATAGAATTCCATGAATTTGTAAAATCTTCCTTTCCCAATTGCGGAAAATGGGTGCGGTAATGTTGTGAAATTTCATCTGAAGTAACAAAGCCCTGCTCGTATTCTCTGTTCTTTGCAGAGATCGCCTCAGGAAGATGGTCTACTTCCAATTCTCTTAATTTTTTATTGGTTCCTTCTTTATCCAAATCGATAAAGACATCTCCAAAATCAAATATTATCGCTTTGATCATTTTTAAAAATTTTTAATCTATCGCCCTGGATCACTGTTTCTAACGGTGTTTTCCCAGACAGGATTGGGGCTTTTGTGCCTTCTCCAAAAACCGACTGACCTTCGAAAACGCGGGCCTCATCCCAGATTCCCGAATCTATGAATTGCTTTAAAGTATGAGCGCCTCCTTCAATAATAACAGATTGCAAACCGTTTTGAAAAAGTACCCGGCAAATCTCCTGGGTAATGTTTTCTGAAAATTTTACTTCTTCGTACTGCAGGTTTTCCCCTGAACTTTGAACCGGTTTTTCTTTACAGAGAACAATAGTTTTCTGTTTGCTGTTTAAAACTGCAAAAGTATCAGGTATTTTCAGATCTTTATCTATGATCACTCTAACCGGATCATTTCCCGTCCATTTACGAACATTCAGGGAAGGATTGTCGTTAAAAACCGTATTTGTACCTACCAAAATCGAGGCCTCTTCGCTTCGCCATTTATGCACTAATTCACCAGAGTATTTATTGGTGATCCATACCGGGCGGTTACTATCTTTTATCTTCGGGGCTATGAATCCATCACTGGTTTCTGCCCACTTCAATATGATATAAGGCCTTTGTTTTCTGTGAAAAGTGAAAAACCGTTTGTTCAATTCTAAACACTCCTTTTCCAGTACCCCCACTTTCACTTTGCAGCCGGCCTCCAGAAGTTTCTTGATTCCACGACCAGAAACCCTGGCGAAAGGATCCATTGTGCCAATTACTACCTGCCCTATATTCCTGTCTATTATTAGATCGCTACAGGGTGGGGTTTTTCCAAAATGACTGCAAGGCTCAAGGTTAACATATATCGTAGAGCTTTTTAAAAGTTCCTGATCTTTGACCGAGTTAATGGCATTCACCTCTGCGTGAGCTTCCCCTGCCTTGTGATGCCAGCCTTCTCCAATGATCTTATCTTTATGTACGATAACACTCCCTACCAAAGGGTTGGGATAGGTTCTGCCGAGCCCGTTTTGAGCCAGTTCTATACAGCGTTTTATGTATTTTTCGTGTATATTCACAGCACAAAAATAGAATTAATTAAGCAGAATGGAGACATGGAAAATTCGCGAAATAAAACCCGAAGATAATCAGCAGGTTAAAGATCTTATTCGAAATGTGCTGGTAGAAATGGGAGTTCCTAAGGTAGGAACTGCTTATGAGGATAAAGCCCTGGATGATATGACTTCTACCTACAGTGGAGACAGGCAGGTTTATTTTGTGGTTGAAGAGGGTTCAGAAATTATTGGCGGAGCCGGGATCGCACCATTGACCGGGCTAGAAGAATGTATTTGTGAACTTCAGAAAATGTATTTTCTTCCGGTAGCCAGGGGTAGGGGAATAGGCATGGCTATGATCACGAAATGCCTGGAGTTCGCGAAGAATAAAAGCTTTGAAAAATGCTACATAGAAACTCTTCCATATATGGAAAGTGCAAGGAAGCTATATCATAAAAATGGTTTCGGCGTAATTGAAGAACCACTTGGAAATACTGGTCATTATAACTGTACGGTCTTTATGATTAAAGACCTTAAAGCCTGAAGCAACTATTAATATTAGTTAAATAATAATGCATATCTCACAGCTAAAAGTTCAGTTTCAGGAGCGTCTTAAAGACGACTATCCCGTTACCGAAATTGAATCCTTCTTTTATATACTATCAGAATTCTACCTGGGCTTACGCAGAATTGATATGGCAATGGATCCTGATCTAGAAATTTCAGAAACTCAAAATGCAAAATTTGAAAAAGCCTTACTTCGGCTAAAAGATCATGAGCCCGTGCAGTATATAACGGGTAAGACCGAATTCTATAATCTGGAATTTTTTGTAGATAGAAATGTTCTTATTCCAAGGCCTGAAACAGAGGAACTGGTAGATTGGATAATTGAGGATCATAGAAATAACAGTAAAAAGTTTAGGATCCTTGATGTTGGGAGCGGTAGCGGCTGCATTCCTGTAAGTATTGCTAAGAATTTGCCCAATGCAGAGGTTCAGTCTTTTGATGTTTCAATAGAAGCGATAAATCTGGCAGTGAAAAATGCAGGACTGAATAATGTA
>JBFGDP010000325.1:0-2758 GCA_041580575.1 Christiangramia sp. | reverse complement strand
ATTTGGGGTACCAAAAGTTACGGCACCACTACCGGCCTGGATTAGAAAAGAATCACTATGCCCGTGGTAGCAGCCGGCGAATTTGATGATCTTTTCCTTTCCGGTGAAACCGCGAGCCAGGCGAACAGCACTCATACAGGCTTCAGTTCCTGAATTTACCATTCTTATCTTATCGATATTCGGAACCATTTTTACGGCCAGCGTAGCGATCTTTGTTTCTATTTCTGTAGGAGTTCCAAAGGAAGTGCCCTTTTTCGCCTTCTCTATTACAGCATCGATTACCGGTTTGTGGGCGTGCCCCAGGATAAGAGGCCCCCATGAATTAATATAATCTATCAACTTATTCCCATCTTCATCATATAAATAGGCCCCTTCTGCCCTTTCTATAAATACAGGTTCTCCACCTACCGCTTTAAATGCTCTCACCGGAGAGTTTACTCCTCCCGGAATTACCTTTTGTGCCTCTGCGAATAATTGACTACTTCTCTTATAAATCATATATATCTTATTCATATTTTCCGTCATCCGGCCCCTTATCAGGAGTTTCTCGGTCTTCCCGATTCACGATGATTTGGAATGACGAAAAATTTTTACTTTACACTCAATATCTGACCTATAGAAATTGTATTTCCATTAAGTCCATTCATCTTTCTAATTTCCTCTACCGAAGTATTATATTTTTTCGAAATCGAATACAGCGTATCGCCTTTTTTTACCACATGAGTCTCTGTACCTGTTTTAGACTTGGCAGTATATACCGGTGTTGGACGTGTGGTTATTTCTGAATCGAACCTATATAACTCATACCTTTCAATAAGATCGATAAGTTTATCGGGATATCTGCGATCTGTGGCATAACCCGCTTCTCTCAATCCTTTCGCCCAGCCTTTATAATCATCGGCATCCAAGTCAAATAAAAATGCATACCTACCCCTTCCCGATAAGAATAAGGAGTGATCTCTATAGGAATAGCGTGCATGCTTATACTTCCTGAAACATTCTCCCCGGCGATCATCATCATGATAAACCTTTTCACCGTTCCAGTCATGGCATTTGATCCCAAAATGGTTATTTGCTCTTCGCGTAAGGTCACCATTTCCCGCTCCCGATTCCAGGATCCCCTGGGCCAGGGTTATACTGGCTGGGATCTTATATAGTTTCATTTCCTCCTGAGCTAAGGGAGCAAAATCACGAATATAATCTTCGATCCTGTAATGATAAGAATTACGAGGAATTTGGTCTTTCACATCATCCACAATATGTGCAGGCACATTTTGTTCTTCCACAGGTCTTTGAGCACTGGCTTGCTCCTCCTTTTTGGTAGTAATAACTTTTTTCTTACTACCGCACGACGCTGCAAATACCAGCAACAATCCCAGGGATAAAATTCTGATGATCTTCATATTAATATTCAATTTGAGGCAGCTTCTTTTTCATTAAAAATTGGTTCATCCCCTCTATTCCCTGCAGTCCTCCTGTATGGATGGCCAGTATTTTAGAGTTAGACGGAAAAAAACCTTTTTTTACCAGGTCAAAAATACCAAAAACTAATTTTCCTGTATAGACGGGATCCAGATAGATTTTATATTTTTTGCTGATATCGTTCATAAAATCAATCAATTCTTTATCTACTTTGGCATATCCGCCAAAGTGATAGTTTGTTATGACCTCCCAATTCTTCCGGCTCACCAGTTTTTCAATTTCATCTTGCAGATAATCAGTTTTTAAGGAGGAAAACCCAAGAACCGTTTGGTTTGCATTGGAAGAATTTATGAGACCGGCGAGCGTTCCTCCCGTACCAACAGACGAGCATATAAAACTGAAATCCTTATCTGCATCAGTAAGTATTTCTTCACATCCCTTGATTGCCAGGTTATTTGTACCACCTTCCGGAACCAGGTAAAAATCAGGAAAACGATCATGTAGCTTTTGAATGAAATTATCTGAATCCTTGTGCCGGTAATCTTCTCGGCTAATGAATTCAAAATTCATTCCGCAGGAAGCAGCATACCTCAGGGTAGGACTCCATTCTGCAGCCTTATACCCGAGTTCTTCTCCCCTGATGATGCCTGTACATTTAAAATCATATAATTTAGCGGCCGCTGCCGTAGCCGCGATATGATTGGAATGAGCACCCCCAAAGGTTACAAGATGTTTCCTGCCGGCCTGCCTGGCTGCCAGTAAATTATATTTAAGTTTTCTGAATTTATTACCCGATACTTCAGGGTGAAGAAGATCTTCTCTTTTTATCCAAAGTTGAATTTCTCCCGGAAATTCAGTGATGAATTCATTCGGAACATTATTAGAGTTTTGGCTTTGTAAAAAGTCCGGCATTCGGCAAAAATAAGATATGCATTATTAATTACGGGAAGAGCCAACAATTAATACATCAACTAAAGGAACTTCAGGAACGCCCAGAATGGCCTGTTGCATAAATAGGCCAGGTCATGCTCCCGGCGGTAAGCCTCCCTTTCAAAAGAAATATTTCTATAGGCAAGCATTCCGTTTTTACAATCCAGATACCTTACAAAAAATTCCACCGCGTACCAGATATAAAAGAACAGCACCAGCATTTCTAACTGCTGTCGTAAATGTATTTTTTCGTGATTCAGAAAAAAATCGTCCTTCTTTAAATGTTCGTTCCCAAGGATCACAAAAGGCCACAGACTAATGCCCTTAAACCTGCCAGAAAGCAGTTTTTTGCTCACGATCAATATCATGTATTCAAGATAAGAAATTGTATTTTAGCCTCATGAAT
>JBFGDP010000324.1:0-2768 GCA_041580575.1 Christiangramia sp. | reverse complement strand
CCTGTATTGCGATTATCTCTATAAGAATCCAACATTAATCTATGGGTAGTTCTTATGGTTACTCTTGCAATATCATTCATTCCTAATTCCTTTTCATCTGTAATTCTGTTATATGAATTTATATCAATCTTATAAACCACATTCTTGATCATTGCCCGTTGTTCATTCGATGTGTGCATCACCGTATATTTAGCTCTGGGTTTAGCAGTATCATTATGCAACCAGCACAACATAACATCGAACTCCTGCTCAGCTTCAGGTTGGTTATTTTTTTTCACGATCATATCGCCACGACTTACATCGATATCATCTTCAAGAGTGATGGCTATAGACATAGGAGCAAATGCTTCTTCTACCTCCTCTTCTCCAGCATTGATAGATTTGATTTTCGAAGTAAAACCTGAGGGTAATACTGCAACTTCATCTCCTTTACGGTAAATTCCACTTGCTATTCTACCGGCATATCCCCTGTAATCTCTATGCTCGTCGCTTTGAGGTCTAAGCACGGTTTGAACCGGGAATCTTGCATCGATTTTATTAATATCACTGCTAATATGCAAAGTTTCCAGGATACTTAATAAAGTTCCTCCTCCGTACCAGTTCATATTTTCAGTACGGTTTACCACATTGTCTCCAAGAAGAGCGCTCATAGGTACAAAACGTACATCCTTAACTAAAAGTTTTGAGGAAAACTCTTCAAACTGGGCAATGATCTCATTGTATCTCTCTTCTGAAAAGTCTACCAGGTCCATTTTATTGATACAGACGATCAGGTGTGGTATGTTAAGGAGTGAAGCTATAAAAGAATGCCTCTTGGTTTGCTCGATCACCCCATGACGGGCGTCGATAAGAATCAAAGCGGCGTTCGCTGTGGAAGCACCGGTTACCATATTACGGGTATATTGTATATGTCCCGGTGTATCAGCAATGATAAATTTCCTCTTAGGAGTTGTAAAATACCTGTAGGCTACATCTATAGTGATTCCCTGTTCTCTTTCATCCTTTAGTCCATCGGTAAAAAGGGCCAGATCTACGCCATCATGTCCTTTTTTTGCACTGGTCGCACTAACCGATTCCAGCTGATCTTCGAAAATTGATTTTGAATCGTAAAGTAGCCGGCCTATTAGAGTACTTTTTCCATCATCGACACTTCCTGCAGTAGTAAATCTTAGTAATTGGTTATTGTTTATTTCCATTGTTTTCTTATCGTTTTGTTCTACGTCATGCTGTCCTTGGTTCAGCATCTTTAGATGAGATCATGAAACCAGTTCAGGGTGACGTTATGCTAAAAATAACCTTGTTTTTTTCTGTCTTCCATGGCCGTTTCAGATCGCTTGTCATCTGAACGATCACCTCTTTCAGTCTTTCTCATGGTAGATACTTCATTAGCAATCTTTTCCAGGGTATCAGCATCAGATTCTATCCCACCGGTTATCGTAATATCACCTAGTGTCCTGAATCTTATCTTTTTCTTTTCAATTTTTTCTCCTTCTTCTAGCTTCAAATGTTCAGAAACCGGGATCCACGAATTATTTCTAAAAACTACTTCTCTTTCGTGAGCAAAATAAAGTGAAGGAATACTAATATTTTCCCTTTTTATATAATTCCAAACATCCATCTCTGTCCAGTTGCTAATGGGAAAAGCCCTAAAATGCTCACCTTCAAAATGTTTTCCATTTAAAAGATTCCAAAGTTCAGGTCGTTGATTTTTAGGATCCCATTCGCCAAAATCATTCCTATGAGAAAAAAAACGCTCCTTTGCACGAGCTTTTTCCTCATCCCTTCGCCCTCCTCCAATAGCACAATCCACCTTATTAGATTCAATTGCATCTAAAAGAGTTGTTATCTGCAGAGCATTTCTAGTTGCATTTTTCCCTTTTTCTTCCGCCACTCTTCCCTGATCAATAGACTCCTGCACAGAACCTACAATCAGTTTTGCACCAAGACTCTCAATTAAATCATCTCTGAATTTGATGGTTTCAGGGAAATTATGTCCCGTATCGACATGCATTAGAGCAAAGGGTATTTTTGATGGATAGAAGGCTTTTCTGGCTAAATGAGTGACCAGAATTGAGTCCTTTCCTCCTGAAAATAAAATCACAGGATTCTCAAACTGAGCCCAGACCTCCCTTAATATGAAAATAGCTTCTGACTCCAATTCATCCAGATAATTCAAATAATATTTACTCATTATATCTTCTTTTCCAGTTTATTCATTAATAATCCTATAATTCGCTCAACAGCATCATCAGGTTTCTCATCATTTGTTTTAATCTCGATATCAGCCGACTGAGGCGCTTCATATGGAGCATCGATCCCGGTAAAATTCTTGATCTCTCCAGCGCGGGCCTTTTTGTAAAGCCCCTTTACATCACGCTTTTCACAGATTTCTAAAGGTGTATTTACAAAAACTTCCAGAAAATCTTTCTCTCCAATAATTTCTTTTACAAAAGTGCGGTCCGATTCTAGAGGAGAAATAAAGGAGGCAATTACTACACATCCTGAATCCACAAATAATTTTGCCACTTCCGCTATTCTTCGCAGGTTCTCTTCTCTATCTTCCCTGGAAAAACCCAGATTGCGATTTAAACCACCACGAATATTATCCCCATCTAAAGAATATGTATGAACCCCTAGGTTATATAGCTTCTTTTCTACCATATTTGCAAGAGTAGATTTACCAGAACCAGAAAGACCTGTAAACCAAAGAACAAGCGAATTATGTCCGTTGAGTTTACTACGATCCTCTCTATCAACATTAAAAAATT
>JBFGDP010000323.1:0-2790 GCA_041580575.1 Christiangramia sp. | reverse complement strand
GATCTTTCCTATTAGAGAATCATTTGGGGTGATTTCTTCTATCTGGTCTTTAATTTCATCTACCTGATCTGGGAAAACCCCTTGAAATATCAACACACTTCCAAAAAGGATCAAGAGCACACTAATCGCTTTTTTCATCACATAAATACGATTAGGAGTAAGCTTACGATTCAGTTTCTTGGCCAGTAAGATCTTGGCAATATCCACTATAAGATAGAATACCAATACGCTACCCAGGAAGACAGAAATACGATTAGGCTCCATATCCAGTTTCGGGCCGAATACGATGATTACTCCCAACCAGAAACCCAGAACACCAATATTGATGAAATTAAGCAGAAAGCCTTTCATACCCAGGCTGAAGTAGTCACTTTTCCCTAACTTCCTTATTTCGGGAGTTTCATCATCTGTAACCAGTACCTTTTTGGTTTGTATAAAGCTCATTAACCCGTAGGTAGCGAGGATCATTCCTCCAAAGATGAAAAGCGCAGGATCATCTTTAAGTCTCTCCAAAAGTTTGGTGGTACTAAAATAAGCGATGAAAATAAATATAACATCTGCCAGAATAACCCCTATATCTAAAGCAAAAGCGGCTCTAAATCCCTTTATAGCCGCTGTTTCCAGTAATACAAAAAATACCGGACCAAACAGAAAAGCCAGGAAAATTCCAAGAGGTAGGGCAGCTAAAACGTCCTGTAACATACAGTTAAGTTGTTATGCAAATGTAAACTTTTTGTTCCTTTTTACAGACCAGGTTCCTTTTAGTGGTTAACTGTCTAAATAGATTATTAGCCAAAACTTAATTGGCTTCTACCTCTGCCCTATTCCCCAGCAAAGTGAAATCAAGATGTCTTCTTACAAGATCTGCATTTTTAACCTTCACATACACCTCATCACCAAGGGTATAAGACTGTCCTGTTCTTTTACCAACAACAGAGAATTCATCTGGGTTATATTCATAATGATCATCATTCATATCTCTGAGACGTATCATACCTTCACATTTATTCTCCACGATCTCCACGAAGATACCCCATTCGGTCACCCCGGAAATAACCCCCAGGAATTCTTCATTTTCATGATCCTGCATAAATTTGACCTGCATATATTTAATAGAATCTCTTTCAGCATTAGTAGCCAGGTTTTCCATTTCACTGCTGTGATGACACTTATCTTCATATTCTTCTTCACTTGCAGATTTAGCACCATCAAGATAATGTTGTAAGAGCCTGTGCACCATCACATCGGGATACCTTCTAATTGGTGAGGTAAAATGCGTGTAATAATCGAAAGCCAGCCCGTAATGACCAATATTTTCTGTGCCATAATAAGCTTTACTCATAGTTCTTATAGCCAGGGTATCAACCATATTTTGCTCTTTTCTACCCTTCACATCTTCCAGTAATTTATTTAATGAAGAGGTTGTTGTACTACGATCTTTAAGGTTTAAACTATGACCAAACCTACCCACGATGGTTTGCAGGGCTGCCAGTTTTTGATCATCTGGCTCGTCGTGACATCTATAAACGAAAGTTTTCTTAGGACTTTGTTTCCCTATAAATTCAGCTACCTTTCTATTGGCAAGCAACATGAATTCTTCTATTAATTTATTAGCATCTTTAGCCGTCTTAAAAAATACTCCAACAGGTTCGTTTTCTTCATTCAAATTGAATTTCACTTCAACTTTATCGAATGATATCGCACCGTCCCGCATTCTTCTGGAACGCATTTTCTTAGCTAAACGATTCAGGGTAACCACTGCTTCCACTAAAGCACCTCGTACGCTATAAGCGTGTTTTCTTATAGAAACATCATCTGGAATGGTACCTGTACCGGTTTCAATAATATGTTGAGCCTCTTCATAGGCAAATCGTTCATCTGAGTATGTTACTGTTCTACCAAACCATTGGTCTTTAACCTGAGCATTATCATCTATTTCAAAGATTGCAGAAAATGTAAATTTCTCTTCATTTGGTCTTAAAGAACAGGCATTATTCGAAAGTATCTCCGGTAACATTGGTACTACCCTGTCTACAAGGTATACCGAGGTTGCTCTTTCATAGGCTTCATCATCCAGAATAGTTCCAGGTTGCAGATAATGCGAGACATCGGCAATATGAATCCCTATCTCATAATTCCCGTTTTCCAGTTTCTGAAAACTCAATGCATCATCAAAATCCTTGGCATCTTTAGGATCAATGGTAAAAGTTAGCACATCTCTCATGTCCCTTCTTTTATTGATCTCTTCCTGGTTGATCGAAGTATCTATTTTGTTAGCATAATCTTCAACCTCTTCCGGAAAGTCATGTGGTAGGCCATATTGAGCCAGGATAGAATGAATTTCGGTATGATGTTCACCAGGTGTACCCAGAACTCGGGTAATCCTTCCAAAAGGAGAATCGGCTTTTTCCGGCCATTCTTCAAATTCTACAACTACCTTATCTCCATTTTCGGCGCCGTTGAGTTTATTGCCAGAAACAAAAAAGTCTGTGTACATAGATTTATCATCTATTACTACGAACCCAAAATCCTTTTTTTGTTGCAGAGTTCCTACAAATTCGGTTCGTTTTCTTTTTACTATTCTGGTAATTTCACCTTCAGAACGTTTTCTTCTACGTCGATTATACACATAGATCTCTACTGTATCACCATCAAAAGCCGAGTTAAGATCCTTTTGAGCGATGAAAATATCATCAGCGAATTCTTCTACCATTACGTATCCGTACCCCTTCGTAGTTAAATCGAGGACACCGGTATAATAATTCTTATTTTCTTCAATGGTAAATTTTC
>JBFGDP010000322.1:0-2817 GCA_041580575.1 Christiangramia sp. | reverse complement strand
TATTTAAATAAAGCTGAAGCAATTGCAAATAAGCGAGATTCCCGTATCATTTTAACCGGCATATTACCTACCCTGCGTCTAAGGCATATTTCTGAAGAATACATGACCGAAAAGCCAAGATATTTTGCTTTGAATGATGCTATAAAAAGATCAAGGCAGCAGGATTTCTGGATACATATCAAGGGAGTAGATGAACTCAACCTAATGCATGATTCGGTCATGCTGGAGGCCTGTAATACAAGCTTCCAAATGCACCTGCAAATCAACCCAGATGAGTTCATAGATAAATATAACTGGGCCCAGGCTATCGCTGGTCCTGTTCTGAGCGCATGTGTTAATTCTCCTATTCTTTTTGGAAAGGAACTTTGGTCAGAGACCCGTATCGCCCTTTTTAATCAAAGTACAGATACCAGGGCGAATTCCTTTGTGTTGAACGAAAAGCAGGCGAGGGTAAGTTTTGGCTCACACTGGGAAACAAAAGGAATTACAGATATTTTTAAAGACAATATTTCCAGGTTTAGGAGTCTGCTAACTTCAGATTTTGATGTTGACAGTATGAGCCAGTTAGAACAAGGGAAGATGCCTGGGTTAAAAGCGCTAAACCTTCATAATGGTACCGTTTATAGATGGAACAGGGTATGTTATGGAGTTGGAAGTGGCAAGCCACATTTGCGTATCGAATGCAGATACCTACCTGCCGGTCCCAGTGTGATAGATGAGGTTGCTAACATGGTATTTTGGATAGGCCTTATGATGGGACGACCAGAAGAATTAAGCAATATTCATGAAAAGGAAGATTTTAGAAATGTAAGAGCAAATTTTTATAAAGCCGGTCGTACAGGCCTGGATTCAGTATTTACATGGAAAGGCAGACAAATTACGGCAAAACAGCTTCTTTTAAAAGAGTTTATACCTATTGCAAAAAAAGGACTGGAAAAATGCCACATCTTACAAACAGATATAGATAAATATCTAGGAATAATAGAAAAGAGGCTAAATACTTGGAACGGTGCCGAGTGGACCATTAAAAGCTTTAGGAGTCTTCAGGAAAAAAAGAAACCTCTGGAAGCCAACCAGGTATTGACTTCCTATATCTATGAGAATCAAAAAAAGGATCTTCCGGTTAGCGAATGGAAGATTTTAGAGTCCAATATTTCCACCCATTTCCATATTCAGCGTATCGTAAAACATAACATGAATACCAATATCTATTCTGTAGATCCAAAAGATAGCCTGGAACTGGTTATAAATATGATGCTCTGGAATAATATTCATCATATGCCTGTAATCAATTCAAAAAAAATGATCGTAGGATTATTAAGCTGGAGCGATATTGAAAAATATATAGGAGACGATAGCAGTAAGCATCTTTATGTACAGGACGTTATGAAAAAAGACCTTATCACCACCACACAGGATATGCCTTTAGAGGAAGCTATAGCGCTTATGAAAAAGAATAAAATAGGTTGCCTTCCTGTTATAAACCGAAATAAACTAATTGCCATATTAACAAAGAATGACCTGAACCTATGATCCCGGAATTTCAAAATGAGGTCACTATTCAAGATCTGAAAAGCAGGAGGTTTTTAAAAGTCCTTAAAAGCGAAAGAAAAGGTCCTGTATTGATCTTTTTCGCCGGCATACATGGTAATGAACCGGCCGGATTGATCGCTTTGGAGAAGGTTTTAAGAGAGATAAATCCAAAGATGCTTCAAGGGAGTGTTTATGCTGTTTCAGGGAATTTGAGGGCCCTGTCTGAAAACAAGAGATACCTGGAATATGACCTTAACAGGATGTGGACTTCTGCCAGGATAGAAAAAAGATCTTTTGAAAATCAATTATTTGCTGAAGACCAGGAACAGCAGGAGTTGTATAGGATCATCCAGGAGATAATTTCAGAAAATAAAACTCCACTTTATTTTATAGACCTGCATACAACGTCTAGCGATACTCTGCCTTTTATAACGATCAATGACAGTCTAATTAACCGAAGGTTTTCCAAACTCTTTTCCGTTCCTGTGATCCTGGGAATCGAAGAATACCTTGATGGACCTCTTTTAAGCTATATTAATACTCTGGGTTATGTTTCTCTTGGTTTTGAATCTGGTCAGCATAGCTCTAAAAAAGCTGTATATAATGCGGAGTCTTTTATTAAAATGGCGCTGCATTTTTCAGGAATATTGAAATGCAATGACCAGGTGGAAAAAGAATCACTCAAATTAGCTAATGCTGCCAATAATAATAGAATGATTTACGAGATCATTTTCAGGTATAATATCCTGAAGAACGAGCATTTTAAGATGAAACCGGGATTTGTAAGTTTCGAAAAATTAGAAAAAGGAACCTTACTGGCTACGAGTGATGAAAGAGATATCTACCTGTCCAGAAAGGCGACCATGTTCATGCCATTATATCAGAAAAAAGGTGAAGATGGTTATTACCTCATCAGGAAAATTGAACCTTTCTTTTTACAATTATCATCTTATTTAAGGAGGATTAATGCCGATAATATTTTGGTACTTTTACCCGGTATTATCTGGGCGAACGAAGAACGTACCGCGCTGTTGATAGACCTTAGAATAGCTAGATTCCTGGCTAAACCATTTATGCATTTACTGGGGTATAGGAACAGAGAAGTGGGGAAGTATTTTTTAAAAACAAGTAGCCGGGATCGCATAACAAAGTTAGAACTATATAAGAACCTGTCGTGGTATAAAAAAACCCTTTCGGTAAGGAAAGGGTTTTTAAATTTTAATTACTAAGATTATTTGTCGCTTGCAGAATTATTCCCGGTTTCATTAGTACCGGTCCATTTAT
>JBFGDP010000321.1:0-2825 GCA_041580575.1 Christiangramia sp. | reverse complement strand
GTGATCCAGTTTTTAGTTCCGTTAAGTATATAATGATCTCCTTTATCTATAGCCGTGGTTCTTTGAGAAGTGGCATCACTTCCTGCTTCAGGTTCAGAAAGACAGAAAGCTCCCAGTTTTTCGCCGGTAGTTAATTTTGAAAGATATTTTTTCTTTTGTTCGTCTGTACCAAAAGTATCCAGCCCCCAGCAAACCAGTGAATTATTTACCGAAACCATTACCGAAGCAGAAGCATCTATTTTTGAGAGTTCTTCCATCACCAGGATATAAGAAATGGTATCCATACCACCACCGCCATACTCAGGAGATGCCATCATACCAAGAAACCCAAGATCTCCCATTTTCTTAATAAGTTCTTTTGGGAATTCCTGTTTTTCGTCTCTTTCAATAACCCCCGGAAGTAATTCTGTTATAGCAAAATCCCGTGCGGCATCACGAATCATTATATGTTCTTCGGTAAGCTTAAAATCCATATGAAAAAATTTTATAAAAAACTGATTTTTGGACGGCAAAGATAGCCTTTTGATACCTATTTTTCAATTGATATTAGGTATTTTTACGAATATGAAAAAAAGTAGATACAGCGTTATTGGGGTAATGTCTGGAACTTCGCTCGATGGGATCGATCTTGTATTTACAGAACTGGATTTTAGCAATAAACTTAACTACAAAATTATTGCTTCACAAACGATATCCTACCCTGAGGATTGGCGGCGCAAACTATCTTTCGGTATAGATCTGGATTCCCATTCCCTGGAAAAACTTGATCAAGAATATACTTACTACCTGGCTAAAGTTATCCTGAAATTTGTAAATAGGCATGAGCTTGAACATATAGATGCGATTTGCAGCCATGGACATACTATCAAACACCGGCCTGCAGATGGTGTCACTTTACAAATTGGGAATCTCCCAGAACTGGCAAAGCTATTAGGTTTATTGGTGGTTTGTGATTTCAGGGTTCAGGATGTAAAACTTGGTGGGCAGGGAGCGCCACTCGTTCCTATTGGGGACAAATTACTTTTTAGTCACTACAAATATTGTATCAATCTGGGAGGCTTTGCCAATATTTCATTGGAACACAATGGCCAAAGAATAGCCTATGATATTTGTGCAGTTAATACTGTTTTTAACCACTACATGCTGCAGACTGGTAAAGAATATGATGAAAACGGGAATTTGGCCAGGAGCGGGAAATTGCATGAAGAGCTTCTAAGGGCCTTAAATTCCCTGCATTATTTTAGACTGAAGCCCCCTAAATCCCTGGGGCTGGAATGGGTGAAGTCTGAGGTAATTCCCCTGATAAATTCCTATCAGCTGGAAATTCCGGATATCATGAGAACTTTTACTGAACATGTTGCCTATCAAATAAGCCAGAGTCTGGACGATGAGAGGGAATCTGATGTGTTACTCACAGGCGGGGGCACTTATAATCTGTTCCTGGTTGAAAGGATGAAAGCGGCCTCGAACTGCAGGTTTAGGATTCCTGAAGATGAGTTGATCAACTTGAAGGAGGCGCTTATCTTCGCATTACTGGGAGTGTTGAAATTAAGAGAAGAAATAAATGTTCTTAGTTCGGTTACCGGGGCGAAAATGGACCATTCTTCGGGAAGGATTTTCCGTCCTTGAAAATTTTGTCAAATTCCTAATGAAGGCTGCTTAGTTTTTTATATTTGCTTCAAAATATTCCAAAAATGAAAGAATTACTCAAAGTATACGAAAATAAAGAACCCGAAATAGTATTTAACTGGAAAGACTCTGAAACTGAGGCTGAAGGCTGGACGGTGATCAATTCTCTAAGAGGAGGTGCTGCCGGTGGTGGAACCAGAATGAGGGTAGGACTAGACCAGAATGAAGTGCTTTCCCTGGCTAAGACCATGGAGGTTAAGTTCACAGTTTCGGGACCTGCTATTGGAGGAGCGAAATCTGGAATCAATTTTGACCCGGCAGATCCCCGGAAGAAAGGAGTTCTGGAGCGTTGGTATAAAGCCGTATCTCCTCTATTAAAGAGTTATTACGGTACAGGTGGTGATCTAAATGTAGATGAGATCCATGAAGTAATTCCTATTACTGAAAATTGTGGAGTATGGCATCCACAAGAAGGGGTGTTCAATGGTCATTTTCATCCTACTGAAGCAGATAAAATCAATAGAATCGGTCAGTTGAGACAGGGAGTGATCAAAGTTTTGGAGAACACCAATTTTTCACCAGATGTAAGCCGTAAATATACAGTTGCTGATATGATCACCGGTTATGGAGTTGCTGAAGCCGTACACCATTACTATTCCATTTATGGTGGAGATATTAAAGGTAAAAGAGCCATTGTACAGGGATTTGGTAATGTAGGATCTGCAGCAGCCTATTACCTTTCTCAAATGGGAGCTAAGATCGTTGGGATCATAGACCGTGCAGGAGGGCTTATCAATGAAGAAGGATTTACATTTGAAGAAATTCAACAGATGTTCCTGGATAAAGACGGGAATGCTTTAAGACATAAGGATGTTATTCCTTTTGAAGAGATCAATGAAAAAGTCTGGAAACTGGACGCTGAGATCTTTGCACCTTGCGCTGCTTCACGACTGATCTCTAAAGACCAGATCACTAATCTTATTGACAGAAAACTGGAAGTGATTTCCTGTGGGGCCAATGTTCCTTTTGCAGATAAAGAGATCTTTTTTGGACCTATTATGGAGTATACCGACGAGCGTGTAAGTCTAATCCCGGATTTTATTTCGAATTGCGGAATGGCCAGGGTTTTTGCTTACTTTATGGAGAGACGGGTTCAAATGACAGATGAAGCGATTTTTAATGATACTTCCATGACC
>JBFGDP010000320.1:0-2827 GCA_041580575.1 Christiangramia sp. | reverse complement strand
TCCCTGGGTTCGAATTTTGGAAAATCTTTATTTGCATAAATAAGTTAAAAAATTGGCTACCTCCTCCTTACCATTATATTCTCTCGCATAAGGTAAAATATCTGTAGGCCCCGGGCAGGTCCACTTAATGTCATCGGTAAGTAATTGCTGAATGGTAGACACATTACCTTCACCAAAGTAATTACCAATGATGTACCCATTACCTCGATCGCCAGGGGTATAGAAATAGACCTGCGCGAAATGATCAACGATATTAATATCCCTGCTCCCATAGCCTCACAGAATGGATTTCTCATGTAGTGAAAAGATGTTATTTTTATCCCGAAAAAACAGGTCACTGCAACATAGGAAAAAATGAGCGATATAATTATCAGGAATGCCCAGCCGTCAGAGTTTAAAAACATTGGGGAGCTTCTGGTCCGGGTGTATTCTAAGTTACAGGGATTCCCTTCCCCGCAGGATCAGCCCGGTTACTACGAGCTTTTGCGCAATATTGGCGATATAACTAAAAAACCACATACCGTATTATTGGTGGCTATTTCACCTGAAGGCAAGGTGTTGGGTGCTGTAGTATATTTTAGTGATATGGCTTCCTATGGCTCTGGTGGAAGCGCCACCTCAGAAAAAAATGCCTCGGGATTTCGTCTATTAGCTGTAGACGCAAATGCCAGAGGTTTGGGAATTGGCAAAGCACTCACTACAGCATGTATAAATAAGGCCAGGAAGGATGGGTCAACCCAGCTTATTATTCATTCTACTGAATATATGAAGATCGCCTGGTCTATGTATGAAAAGTTAGGATTTAAGAGATCTGAGGATCTTGATTTTATGCAAGAACAATTACAGGTCTACGGTTTCAGGTTAAAATTATAATTATCCAACATTATTAATTATACATAATCTGTTATCCTGCATCCAATCTTGCACCCCTTTTTTTTGTAGAAAAAATTATAATTAAGTTGATATTTATCACTGAAATTTTCGACCGAAATTTATATCTTATAGTCTGATTAATTAGACTGGATTTCTAACCTCCCCCCACAGCTGACAACTTTATTCTGTCGGATTTTCTACAGGTTTGTATGTTTTACAAACTCTTTAGTGTACATATTCATAACCTAAAATCAATTACCTAATGAATACGAAATATTCTAATGCCTATGGATGGGAGTCGCCGGAGTTCATACACAAATATTCCGTGATCTGGAATTCCAAATTAAGTTTCATCCTGAAAGAACTTGAATTCTTAAGAAATCTTTTAAATAATAATGTTTTTCCCATAGTGGAATCTCATCTGGCCAGAACGGCAGAGGATCTACTGGTTAAATTATCTAATTTGGAGACTGAAGTATCAGAATTACTAAATACCATGAAGCTTCATAAAAATGGAGTAAAGATCCTTTTTATTAAACAGGTACCTACAGATAGTGAGTGGAATTACAAACATGAGCATAGAAAGCTTATGATTAAAATGCATGAGTTTGATAGTTACTATCAACAGATCAAAAAAGAGATCTTCAGGACTGTAAAGGATGCGATTAGGCATCATAAACAGAAACTGATCGCCTGATTTTATACCAGCTTTTAACTGTCCTACCAAATAATAAAGGCCTTGAAAATAATTCAAGGCCTTTATTATTTTCAGAATATATTATTAACGTACCATTTTGATCAATGTCGCCATATAGGTCCATTTAAGGTCTCTTAGAGTGATATCATCATTCATTCGGGTTTGCAGATCTGGTGACATTCCACCGTCAAATTCCATGGAATTCAAGTACTGTTCCCAGCTATCGAACATATTTACGGTAAGGTGAGAAGTATATGCTTCAGACCCCTGTGGCATCAATACCCTTATAAACTGCCAGTCTCCCTTTTCCCCGGCGTCGATTATAGATTTGTGATAAGGCTTAAAGGTATCGCTTTCTGCTTTTTCATAATCCTCATACCTGCCTTCGCTGGCTTTCATAAGGTCCATGGCAGCTACCATACCTTCTTTCATTTCATAGTTTGGATTTGCCTGGTCTATAACTTTTAAATACAATCTCACGGCCAGGTCTCTTGATCCCCCGGCTAAATTAACCCGGTTCTCAATTTCCTCATCACTTAGGTCTGGATAAGCCATTTTAGCGCTCTCCATTATACCATCTCCGGCACGCATCATTTTTATGGCATCGTTAAAGACGGTAACAGTTAAGTATTGATAACCCTGATCTTCTCCACCGGGCAACAAGCGCCAAAGGTCCCAGCCCACGATATCGCCACTAGCAACACGTTGTTCATGGATCTTTTCCCAAAAGTCCTCAGTTTCGTTATAAAAAGTCTCCTGAGAGTTATCAACTTTCATAAATTCAAAGATGAGAAAGGTTTCTCCCTGCCCATAACTCGAACCGGTTATCAGCACTATCAAAATCATAAATAGTATACGTCTCATAATATTCTGTTTTAGGTTACATTCTTATAAAGATATTAAAATAACCACAATTATATGATTCACAGGTTTTTAATAATTCACTTACGGAAAAGGAAATAATTATAAAGCTGCGATTAAAAATTTTCCCTATTGAACTTTGAACCTAATATCTAAAAATTAATGATTAAATTTAATAGACGTTTATTAAGCCCACCCTCTCAAAATCTCTTAAATATGATACTGCATGGTGAATTTCTGAGATAAGAACCTTAACATATTCATTATGAAAACAACCATAAATGTTTATCTCACTTTCAACGGAAATTGTAAAGAGGCCTTCGATTTCTATAAATCTGTCTTCGGAGGTGATTTTCCGCAGGTCAGCACATTTGCAGAAATGCCGCCTCAGGAAGG
>JBFGDP010000319.1:0-2882 GCA_041580575.1 Christiangramia sp. | reverse complement strand
TAGAAGCTTTTACTTCAGAGTTTAAAGAGACTCCCGGAATTTTTGTTTTGGATAGAAAATCTATGAATCAGAGCTTTCTGGGAGATCTCAGAAACGATTTTAACAGGCTGATCCTTATTTCCATTCTGGCAGTTTTTTTGGTGCTATTAATTTCATATCGCAACCTGGAATTAAGTCTCTTCACCTTGTTGCCTATTGGGATCACCTGGATCTGTGCCCTCGGAATTATGGCAATATTCAATATTGAATTTAATATCCTGAATATTATCATATCTACTTTTATCTTCGGATTAGGACTGGATTATAGCATCTTTATTACCAATGCCTGTTTGAATGAATACGAAACGGGAAAATATGATCTAAAGACCTACCAGACCTCCATACTTATTTCGGTGATCACCACCTTACTGGGAATGGGAGCGCTAATTTTTGCTCAACATCCTGCACTAAAATCTGTTTCTATAATTTCGATAATAGGCGTCATCATGGCCGTCACCGTTAGTTTTGTATTGCAAAGAGCTATTTTCAGAAAATTAATCCTAAACAGAACAACAAATGGTAGAGTCCCGTTTTATTTAAGAAAATTATTTGATTTCCGGGGCCGCCTAAGCAATACGGAAAGTGAAAAGTTATATCATAAAAGGGCAGTACTGGATAATTACAGGTATAAATCCGTCTATTCCCAGGTTAAAAGAAATTTCAGAAATCTTCGGGAGAAAAATGTAAGTATAGCCCGATTCCTGGAAGATAGCGAGAATATCTCTGTTATAAATTCAGGTTTTGGTGTGCTTCCTTTATTTCTCTCCTATAAGTTTGAAAGCTGCAGGATCCATAGCTTCGAAGGTAATGAAAACGCATTCAGAATTGCCAGCAGGACAGCCAGGGCTAATAGTTCACGACTTCATTTCTATAATAACCTGGAAAGTCTACCGGAAAATAAAATATACATTATCCACGGTGATTTCTGGGATGAAAAAGCAGTAAAGGAAATGATCAAAAGATCTGCAGAAAAAGTAATTTTCCTGGATTCTAATTTATCTTACAGGTGGTTACTGGATCTAAATTTTGAGATTATCTACAGGCAGAATAATATTCTGGTTCTTAGAAAAATAGATTAGATGAAAGGAAGGGTATTTTGGACACTGCTTTTATTTTATGCTGTTATATCCTGCGGCATTAGAAAGTCTCTGCATCAGGTTCCTGACATTAGCGGAATAGAAAAAATAGATACTTCCAGGATTAAGCATAGTGAAAATTATTACAGTTTAGGAAATAATCAACTCTTTAGAAATGGCCAGGGCATCTGGGAATTATATCTTGAAGGTGACCCTTTGGAAAGAGGTGTTGCTAACGGAAGTTTGACCCGTGAACTAATTCACCATCAGGAGATCGCTTTTATGAACAAGATCCAGGAAATGGTTCCATCTAAAGGTTACCGCGGATTTTTGAAATTTATTATCTCATGGTTCAACAGGAAATTATATCTGCATGTTCCTGAAGAATACAAACAGGAAATATATGGAGTTTCCAGGTATGGATTAACAAGGTATGATGATTTTGCCCCAGGATATGTTCGTATGTTGTATCTGCATGGGGCTCATGACATTGGTCATGCCTTGCAGGATTTAATGCTGGTAGGGTGTACTTCCTTCGCGGCCTGGGATTCCAAAACAAAAGATGGACAATTACTCCTGGCCAGGAATTTCGATTTTTATGCCGGTGACGATTTTGGGGAGCAGAAAATAGTCGCTTTTATTAATCCGGATGCCGGCAATAAGTTTATGATGTATACCTGGGGAGGAATGATAGGTGTGGTGAGTGGAATGAATGATAAAGGAATTACCGTAACTATCAATGCTGCCAAATCTAAAATACCCTTAGTAGCTAAAACACCAATTAGCCTGGTAGCACGTGAGATCCTGCAATATGCGGGCAGTATAGATGAAGCAATCGAAATTGCGAGAACAAGGGAAGTCTTTGTTTCAGAATCTATAATGGTTGGTAGCGGTGATGAACGCAGGGCGGTATTGATAGAAGTCTCACCCAATGATATTGGTGTTTATAAAGTTCAAAATTCAGATAGGCTTATTTGCAGCAATCATTTTCAAAGTAAAGCACTGGTCAATGACAAACGCAATAAAACGAATATTGAAGAAAGTCATTCTAATTACAGGTTTAAACGAATGCAGGAATTACTTGAACATAATGAGCAATTAGATCCTGTAAAAGCAGTTGAAATATTAAGAAACCGGCAGGGTCTTGGAGATACAGAGATAGGTCTTGGAAACGAGAAAGCGATCAACCAATTGCTGGCGCATCATGGTATAGTGTTCAAACCTGAAGAAAGAAAGGTCTGGGTTTCCTCAAATCCTTACCAAATGGGAGAATTTGTAGCTTATGATCTAGGGCAGGCTTTCTATCAATTTGAAAGTGGCTTAGTGAATCAAAGCGTTTCTATAAAAGAAGCGAATATTCCTGAAAGTGAATTTATACACTCCAAAGGCTTTGAAGAATATGAAGAGTACAGACGTTTGGAAAGCGAGGTAAGATCGAAGCTGAATACAAAGCAATATCTTTCTCCTGGATCTGCCGAGAGATTGGTAAGCCTAAATCCAGATTTCTGGGAAGCATGGTTCCTGGCGGGTAAAATCTATTATAAAATGGCAGATTACAGAAATGCCATAATATATTTTAAACAAGCCCAACTAAGGGAAATCACTACAGTTCCTGACGCAGAGATGATTGAAAAAATGATAAGAAAAAGCTATCGAAAAATGAATTATGAGTGACTTTTCATTTGAATATCAAAATAACTTTAAGGCGGAGAAATTTCCCTTGCTAAAAGCTCAGTTGGAATATATTGCTAACAAGTCTCCAGTTTA
>JBFGDP010000318.1:0-2892 GCA_041580575.1 Christiangramia sp. | reverse complement strand
GATCCGGAACCAGAAGAATTGAACGATTTCGAAATGGGGTGGAGACATTCTTCGAGCAGGTTTCAGATAAATGCGAACCTTTACTATATGGATTATCAAAATCAATTAGTCCTTACCGGCGGAATTGATGATGTTGGTGCATTCATCCGCCAAAACAGCGGGAACAGTTACAGATTGGGGCTGGAGATAGATGCAACAGTTAGATTGTTAAATAACCTTAGCACAAGACCAAATATTGCTTTAAGCCGAAACAAGAATGTGGATTTTGTTTCTCCCTTTAATGGAGAGCTGGTTGCCTATGGAGATACAGATATTTCATACTCACCCGGGATAGTCGCGGGAAATATTTTAAGCTTCACCCCGATAACTGGTTTAGAAATTAACTTTCTCTCGAAATATGTAGGAGAACAGTTCATGAGTAATGTAGAAGCCGAGAACTCCAAACTGGAAAGCTATTTTGTGAACGATTTCAATATGCAGTATAGTTGGGATCAACCGTGGATCTTTCGGGAGGTGGTGCTAACCGGATTAGTAAATAATATCTTCAATGAAGAATATGTATCTAATGGTTATTACTACACTTTTGATATTCCAGATAATACTAATGCTACGGGGGTACAAACTTTAGATGGTGCAGGATATTATCCCCAGGCCACTACCAATTTTTTACTGGGTTTAACTCTTAAATTTTAACAGGCTTAAGAAATTTTAGTCGCCCCCTTTCATTTCAGTTGGGGTATTTGGGAGGGGGCTTTTTTTAATTGAAGACATCCAGAACGTTACCTGTGCGTTGCACCCGGTAACGTCTCATAGTATACTGGCCTTCTCCTTCAGACAGCTCACCGGTTATGATATTATATTTATTATCATCACAACCACAACTGGCAATCACACCACTTACGGTCATCCCTGAACAACTGCTTGGCGGATGATTAGGATCGCTCAGCTCAAAGGCTGCATATTGAGAGTTATTAATGTTATAAATTACCACACCTTTTACTCCATAGTTATAAGTGGCATAAGAATTTCCGGGAAACTGTAAATCGTTGTATTCAGGAAAATTCAAATTCAGCTGAAACCTGAAATTTACATTGGGTAAATTAGGGTTGTTGCGAATACTGTCATCAGATCCGGAACATGCTGCAAGCATTAAAAAAACAGGTAAGAACAGCAGAATTTTCTTCATAATAATTTAGGTTACAGCGAAAATAATATAATTGTACCGAAAGATTAAATTTCTTACATTTGTTTAAAGAAATCCCGCTAAAAATGGGATTTTTTTAGTTAATGATACAATAGTTAAATCCCGGTGAGCTTAAAACTTATAGAACCGGGCAATCCTGAATCCAGGGATTCAATTTATTACTAAAATCATTATAAGGTATGTTTTCCGGTTAAAGGAGTAGTTTCCTGACCCCGATGAATAAAACGATAAAGTTATGAGCAAAGTATCTTATTATACCCCAGAGGGGTTAAAAAAGCTTAAGGACGAGCTTAACCAACTCAAGGATGTTGAGAGACCTAAGGCTTCCCAGGCGATTGCCGAAGCGCGCGATAAAGGAGATTTAAGTGAGAATGCAGAATATGATGCAGCGAAGGAAGCTCAGGGTTTACTGGAGTTGAAGATCTCGAAATTGGAAGAAATAGTGGCGAATGCCAGGGTTATAGATGAATCACAATTAGATACTTCTAAAGTACTGGTGCATTCTCATGTAAAGATCAAAAATAAAACAAATGGGGCCGAGATGACCTATAAACTCGTTGCTCAAAGTGAAGCCGATCTAAAAGCAGGAAAAATTTCTGTAGATTCTCCTATCGGAAAAGGTCTTCTTGGAAAAGAGGTGGGTGATACTGCCGAAATTGAAGTGCCGAATGGAACCGTTAGTTTCGAGGTGATCGAGATCTGGAGGGAATAGAACAGTCCAAATCAGTTAAAATTTAATCCTTTTCTTTCATCTGTAATTTCGGATTTGAGGAAAGGATTCTTTATTTTTATTAAAAACCAATCTGAACATGTCAACATTATTTACCAAGATCGTTAGAGGAGAGGTGCCTGCCTATAAAGTAGCTGAAAACAGTCAGTTTTTAGCCTTTCTGGATATCAGGCCTAATGCAAAGGGACACGTCCTGTGTATCCCGAAAAAAGAGATTGATAAGATCTGGGATCTGGAAGAGGAAATGTACCAGGAATTAATGCGATTCGCCCGGCGAGTAGCAATTGCACTGGAAAAAACTGTGCCCTGTAGGCGTGTAGGAATGGCTGTGGTAGGCCTGGAGGTCCCTCATACGCACGTTCACCTTATTCCACTGAACAGTATGCGGGATATGGATTTTTCGAATCATGTGGATATGAGCGAGCAGGAGTTTAAGGATCTTGCCGGGGCTATTGGAGCAAACGTAGAGTTGTGATAAATACTTCAGCCTACAAGCTCAGCCTGGAACTTAGAATTGATTGGGGCGACCTGGACATGTATGAGCATGTGAACAATGTCGCCTATATGAAATATCTTCAAAGTGGAAGGGTGAATTTCTGGGAAGCCTCGGGAATTCACGAATTTTACCGAAATTCCAATAAGGGTACCATGTTAGTGTCTACTAAATGCGATTTTAAAAAATCATTGCATTATCCCGGTATTGCCGTCATAAAAACCAGGCTGGATTTTATAGGCAATAAAAGTTTTGGATTAAAACATGTGATCCTTAATAAGGACGGGGAATTATGTGCAGAGGGTAAAGACGTTGTGGTATGTTATGATTTTGAAAAACATGAAACCTTTGCGGTACCGGAATGGATGAGAAGCAAAATCTCTGAATTTTAAACTTTTCTCAAGCTTATCTGGAAAGTAGTGCCTTTATTGATCTCACTTCGGGCAACTTTGATTTTCCCCTTAT
>JBFGDP010000317.1:0-2909 GCA_041580575.1 Christiangramia sp. | reverse complement strand
TTAGAATCCTACCTCCCAGCCCGGTAGTCCAGTCTATACCGGCAGTTTCTGAAGCTATTATAATGGAGAATGGATTGACGGTGGAGCACATACTGCCCACCGAGGAACCAAGAAATACAGATGCCACAGCTACTATCGCATCATATCTGGCCGCAAGAAAAACGGGGATCAGAATAGGCAAAAAGGCAATAGTTTCCTCTGCAAGACCAAACGTTGTACCTCCAAGTCCTACCAACAATGTGGTTGCCACAATGAGTATGAATTCCCGACCCTTTAACACTTCTGCCAGGGCTGCTATTCCTGCATTAAAAGCACCGCTATAACTAATGATACCTATTAAACCTCCAATGATAAGCAGGAGAAAAATAATATTAGCCGTCTCAATCAATCCTTTAACAGGCGCCTGAACATATTCAAATACTCCCTGTGGATCTGCATCTACCTGCCGGTAGGTATCTGGGATTCCTATAGGTTTATATATTGCTCCACTCCTGAAGTTCTCCAGGGGAATTTTAATACCAAGTTCATCCAGCGTTTCCTGGGTTACGGGAAGAACACGCACTTCCTCTTGCGTAACTACCTGGAATTGGTCCTTGCTATCATCATAGCTCAACATCGCATATTGTCCGGCAGGAACAAACCACGTCGCTATTGCAGCCATAGCAGAAATAATAATAAGTATGGTCTGAGCTGTTGGAAACTTTCTGGACCTCATAGATGTTGGATCGGCTTAGTCATATATTTTTAATTATTTGATAGTTAAACAATTTCAGAGATCAAATGACCGGCCAATAGTTTTAAATGAAGGTGACAGCCACGTAATAGACCACGATTAATAGCAACAATGCAAACTGAATAGCCAGAAATTTTAAGGATTTTTGAACATTCTTGAATTTAAGATTGGCGATTTTGGCGTTAATAAAAATTTGCTGGCCTAATTGATCGAACAATTGATCTTCGTCTACACTTATATTAAAGAAGGTTCTTGAAAATTCCTTGATATCGCCAAATTTGGAGATAACATCTCCAAAGAAGAAAATATTCCGGTCGTACTTTGACTCTATTCTGGGCATAAAGCAACGAATGCTGTAATACATAGAAATCACGGCGCAACAAAACCATACGGTAAGCAGTATATAGATTATGGTATTATCATCAAAATGTCCCAGAACGAGATCCAGGTTCTGATAAACGAAATTTAATAGGATACCATAAAACGAAAGAATTAGACCTGCCTTTATTTCTGAAGCTTTAATGAGACTGGAAACATAACTTATACTTCCCCAATAATGATCTATAAGATCATCTGTATGTTTATTTTTAAGGTGAGCCGATGGTTTGATTTCCGGTTTTTCCATAATTGTCTTTTCGGGGGGTTACTTGTACTCCTCTTTTCAAACTGATGATCCAATGTCTTTTATCAGTAAAGAATATTATCCAGTATCTTATCAAGGGTATTTTCCATCATACTAAACTTTTTATCTGAAAAGAAGATCTCGAACATTTCCTTTCTAAGCTCGATCAATTCCTTATGAGAGTATTCATGCAGGACCAGGTTATCCTGTATCTTTTCCAGGCTTTCCTCTTCTGTATCCCGAGAAAATTCAGCATAGATCCTTTCAAAAGTTTCCTTATCTGTCTTAGATCTCACCAGGTTGATCTCTTCTTCGGTTTCTACCGAATCGGCATTAGCGCATAGCAGTAGGATATAGATCTGAAGTTCAGATTTGGTCCAGGGTGAACTTTCTTCTTTCATAGTGGGTAATTTTGGTGGTTATTATAAGATACCTGTAACTAGTATTCCTCGCAAATGGCATTATTTGAAATTTTCTCATTTACAATAGCGCCGCCCGAACTTCTAATCTACTAAATTATTGGCTAACAACGTTTTACCGCAGATATAATTTTTAATTTATCTTCTAATTGTTCCTCCACGGTTACACCAGATCTATTGGTGCCCGGCTAAAAAAAGAACAGATCGACCTTTTGAAAAGCCGATCTGCCCGAAAATAAGATTTATGATATACCGCTTCTACTGCCTGTACTTTTCGAACCAGGCCAGGATACTGGCAATTTTCGCTATGAGATTACTTGGTTTATTCGCAATTCCATGAGATGCCCCAGGGATTCTTACCATGGCAGTCTCTACTCCTTCCAGTTTCAGCGCAGCATATAGTTGTTCAGATTCAGCGATGGGTGTTCTGTAATCTTCCTCGCCGGTTAATAACATGGTAGGCGTGCTAATGTTTCCTACATAGGATATTGGTGACCTTTTTATATACGGCTCGGGATCTTCCCAGGGCTTATTGGGAAACCAGTATTTGCTGAAGAAGGCAGGATTATCTGCATACAGTACAAAACTATACCAGTTAATTACCGGCTTGGCGACGACGGCGGCTCGGAATCTATCGGTTTTACCTACGATCCAGGCAGTTAATACTCCTCCACCACTACCACCGGTTACAAATAAATTCTCCTCATCTATAAAACCTTTTTCAATGGCTGCATCAACGCCGCTCATAAGGTCTTCATAATCATGGTTAGGATAATCGTGGTGGATTAGGTTTCCGAATTCTTTTCCATAGCCACTACTCCCGCGGGGATTGGAATACAGAACTACGTAACCGGCAGCGGCGAATGCCTGCACTTCTGCCGAAAAAACGTTGCCATAACTGGCAAAAGGACCTCCATGTATTTCCAGGATAAAAGGATATTTTCTGGATGGATCAAAACCTGGCGGGGTGACCAGCCAGCCCTGGATCTCACGATCATCGTAAGATGATTTCCAGGTAATTTCTTCCACGTTCCCGGTTTCACGATACGAAAAGAGATCATCATTTACACCCGTAAGGAGATTCATCTTTTTACCATCCAGCACGGCCAGGTCTGCTGGACTTTGAGAGGTCCCA
>JBFGDP010000316.1:0-2931 GCA_041580575.1 Christiangramia sp. | reverse complement strand
CTCGTAGGCGGGCATTACCAGATCAATCTTTTTGACGATTCACAAGAGATGCTGAACCTTTATAATTCGCTGGATAAGATCAAGAATCGCTTTGGAGAGCATAGTGTGATGCGGGCCACTTCGATGGGAGCAAAAACGATTGGCAGGATGGGAAATCCTTTTAATGGCGAACCGCCGGTAGTGCTGGCGCACAGGAAACAGTAAATAATTGAAAATGGAGAATTGAAAATTGATAATGTAATGCTTCGACTGCGCTCAGCATGACATCTCGTTGTCATTCAGAGCGAAATGCAGTGGAGCGAAGAATCTAAATAACAAAAATTCGAATGAAGAGAGATTCTTCGCTACGTTCAGAATGACAAAAGTATGCCGTCATTTCGAAGGAGCAGGCGACTGAGAAATCTGTTAAAAAGCCTGACCCAAAAGAGATTTCTCCCTCCGGTTGAAATGACAATAAAACAAAACGTCACCCTGAACTCGTTTCAGGGTCTCAACAGATACTGAAACTCCCGATGCTTCGGAACAGCATGACAGCTCGTTGTCATTCAGAGCGGAATGCAGTGGAGCGAAGAATCTTACCAAGAGAGTTCCGACTTAAGAGAGATTCTTCACTACGTTCAGAATGACAAAAAACTGGGACTGCAAACTGAGAACCGGGAACTAAAAAATGTACTTAAACTGTCACACATATTACTCCTTACGCTACGGAACATTTTCGGTAAAAGAACTCTGTGCACTTGCCCGGAAAAATGGAATAAAACAACTCGCGGTGACCGATATCAACAGCACCTCAGCCTGCCTGGAGTTCATCAAAGTAAATAAGGAAACCGATATTAAACCGCTTGTCGGGATCGACTTCAGAAATGGAGCAGACCAGCAATATATTGGTATTGCTAAAAATAATGCAGGGTTCCGTCAGTTGAATGAACATCTTTCTATTCACCTGCATCAGAAAAAGGAATTTGAAGCAGAAGCTCCCCTCCTGCCCGACTCTTTTATTATTTATCCTTTTGAAAAAATAACTGTTTTAAAGAAGACTGATTTTAGAAGCAATGAGTTCATAGGAATTTCTATAGATAACCTGAGAAAATTGAAGTTTTCGGCATACCGCAAACTGGAAGATAAACTGGTGGTATTACAAACGGTAAGTTTCCGCAGTAAAAAAGATCATAATGCCCACCGGCTGTTAAGGGCAATAGATAATAACACCCTGCTAAGTAAACTTCCCGAGACTGAGCAGGGTTCATTTTCTCATCAAATGTTGCCGCAGGAAGAGATTAAAGAGGCATTTGAGGAATTTCCCCATATTATCGAGAATACTCAAAAGCTTATCGATTCCTGTGAGGTAGATTTCGAATTCGGTCGCGGGCAGAACCGTAATCTCTTGGTAGCCGGGAAAAGTCCTGAAGAAGATATACACAAACTAACCAGCCTCTGCTATCAAAAACTTCCTGAAAAATACCCGGACACAAAGGAGGAAGTGTATTTAAGGTTAAAAAAGGAACTCGATACCATTATCAAGCTAGGATTCGTTTCCTACTTTCTGATCAATCTGGAAATTGTAAATTATGCCCGCTCCAAAAGATACCCTTTCGTTGGTCGTGGCAGTGGGGCAAACTCCGTCGTGGCCTATATTCTGGGAATTACCAATGTTGATCCTATAGAACTCGATCTTTATTTTGAACGCTTTATAAATCCTAACAGGAGTTCTCCTCCCGATTTTGACATAGATTTCTCCTGGAAAGACCGGAATGATGTAACCGATTATATCTTCAGAACCTATAAAAACACCGCCCTGATGGGTACTTATGTAACCTTTAAAAGCAGAGCGGTGGCCAGGGAACTGGGAAAGGTGTTTGGTCTGCCAAAAGAGAATATCGATAAACTATCCTCCGGGTTTTTTGAATACAGCCAGCTGGACCACCTGGAAAAACTGGTATTACAATACAGCCGGCTTATTGAAGGCTTCCCTAATTATCTTAGTGTTCATTCCGGCGGAATCCTTATTCTGAACGATTCGGTCTTCAACTATGCCGGGACGTTCCTGCCTCCCAAGGGTTTTCAAACCATTCAAATAGATATGAATATCGCCGAAGATGTAGGTATTCATAAATTCGATATCCTGGCCCAGCGTGGACTTTCCAAGATCACCGATGCCATTGAGATCATAAAACAGAATCAGCCCGATGCAGAGATCGAGGATATAGAGAATCTTCACGTCTTTAAAGAAGATCCTGCGATCAATGAGCTATTAAAAGTCGGGGATTGCATGGGAGTGTTCTATGTGGAGTCACCAGCCATGCGCGGATTACTTACCCGCCTGCAAACAGATAATTATATGAACCTGGTTGCAGCGAGCTCGGTCATACGGCCCGGCGTTTCCAGCGCGGGAATGAAAGAAGAATTCATCAGGCGACATCGTGATCCTGAGCTAAGAAAACAGGCGCATCCGGTAATGTATGAAATCATGGAAGACACTTATGGAGTCATGGTCTATCAGGAAGATGTAATGAAGGTAGCGCACATCTTCGCCGGGCTGGATCTGGATGATGCCGATGTGCTTCGGCGTGGAATGAGCGGAAAGAAAACCTCTAAAGGGCAGATGGAGAAGATCGAAAAGACCTTTAGAAAGAACTGCAAAGAAAAAGGCTACAGCGAGGAACTTACCAGTGAGGTCTGGGAACAGATCTCCTCTTTTGCGGGTTATGCTTTTCCTAAAGGGCATTCCGCTTCCTATGCGGTAGAGAGCTACCAGAGTTTATATTTAAAGAAATACTTTCCGCTGGAATTTATGGTTGCGGCTATTAATAACGGAGGTGGTTTTTACGATTTGCAGACCTATATTCAGGAAATAAGAAAATGCGGAGGCAAAATTCA
The DNA here is from genome assembly GCA_041580575.1 of Christiangramia sp. Lineage (GTDB taxonomy): Bacteria > Bacteroidota > Bacteroidia > Flavobacteriales > Flavobacteriaceae > Christiangramia. The sequence continues at coordinate 54 of JBFGDP010000316.1, read as the reverse complement.
TGCACCTTGTATCAACAAAAGTGATCACCCTAATACCATCTACGGAAAAGATAT
>JBFGDP010000315.1:0-2934 GCA_041580575.1 Christiangramia sp. | reverse complement strand
TTTATTGCTGAATCTATCCAGTCTGTGATCCATCAGGAATACCAGCACTGGGAGCTCCTTATTATAGATGATGCCTCTATTGATGCTACCAAAGAAATTATTCAGAATTATACCGGCAGGGATACCCGCATTAAATTGCTGGAGAATCCCATAAATATGGGCACACACCATTCCCGTAATAAAGGTATTAAGGCCGCACAGGGAGATTTTATTTCTTTTCTGGATGCAGATGACCAATGGAAGCCGTTAAAGCTTAAAAAGCAGTTAGAATATCTTCAAAAAACAAATATAACGGCTTGTTTTTCCAGTTATGAATTGATCGCTGAAAATGGCCATCCCCTGTATAAGGAAATTCAGGCTTTACCAATCCTTAGTTATAAAAAACTATTGAAAGCCAATTATGTAGGGAATTTAACGGGAATATATAATGCAAAGAGGCTTGGCAAGATCTATTGTCCTGGGATATTAAAAAGGCAGGACTGGGCCTTATGGCTGGAGGTTGTGGAAAAGGGTGGTCCTATGCATGGGATAAAGGAGAGTTTAGCGATCTACCGGGTTAGAAAAAATTCTATTTCCAGGAATAAACTGCAAATGCTGCGTTATAACTTCATGGTATATCACCGGGTTTTAGGATATAGCTGGCTTTTAAGTTTATGGAGAATGCTAATATTCTTAAATGAACAATTCTTCATTAAATCTCAACAGATAAAAGCTACGAAAGTTGAGAAGTGAATTGTTTTAATTTCCCGCTAATACTGCGCTTAAGTATATCTTTCCTTTCGAAAATGATTTTCAGGTTTTTACCTACATAAGTGCCAATAGCTTCCAGGATTTTGGTTTTTTGTTCGTTTGTAAGCTCGTGTTCGCTTACGTATTCAATCTTAAATTCATCGAGCCTGGTCTGGGTGATAACGAATTCTTTGATATTACCGTTATCTTCAATAATTGTTTTAGTCACATAATAGAAGGTTAAGCCCGGCACCACCTTCCCGTCTGGTAGCCTGGCAATATCATTGGTTCTGCCAATAAGTTTTTCTAAAACAGGCTTCTTCAGAGTGCTTTTGGTAGACAGGCATCCTATATCCCCGATATCGTAACGTATCATGGGGTGAGCTTTGTTATAAAGGGAAGTGATGACCACCCGGCCTTCTTCACCGTATGGTAATATATTATCGTGTTCATCCAGGATCTCGATATAGAGATCTTCAGAATTTACTACCCATTCATGATCTTTATTTTCGAAAGCGATCAGGCCAACCTCACTAGCACCATATTCATTGATTACGGGAACACCCAAAGCAGACTCAATAAGTTCCTTATCTTTTTCGAACAGCCTTTCTGAAGTTACGATGCAGATCTTAAGACTGGGACATAGTTGTTTAAGAACGATATTTTTGTCTTTCAAAAACCTGGCAAAAAGCAGGATGGCACTGGTATACCCATTCAGATAATTAAAATCTGATTTTTTGAAACGCTCCAGGAACAATTCCATTTTCTTTTCACTAAGATCAAAGATGTTAAAGCGGCGCCTCAGGCTAATCCTGTCCTTTAATCGTTCCTGAATATTTCCGAAGAAATCCAGAGGGATCCCATAAAATCTTGCCTGCAGGGATTTGTTGAGGTCTATGTGATACCAGCGATACCGGTCCTGGAAGCCTGCCCAGCTCAAGGCATGCGCAAATCTATTTTTGGCAAAGATGAAAGGATGGCCACTACTACCCGAAGTTTTACCAATATATGCCGTTCTGGTGCTGTAGGTACTGCTTAGCCTGTCTTTTAGAGGATGTTGTAGATCTGCTTTATTCATGATAGGAACCTGTTTCCAGTCATCGAAACCATCCCAGTTAAAAAATTCCCGATAAAAGGAATTATGCTGAATATGATAATCTATAATGGCATTTCTTCTTTTTCGTTGATATTCAGCATAGTCCTCTTCTGGAATATGCTGTATTTTCTCCAGTGTGTTTTGAGCCCTTTTGATCGGGAATTTGTTAAGCTGTAAAGAAAGTTTAAACCAATCCAAAGGCAGGGAAGCTTTTTTAACGAATTTATTCGTGCTTCAATTTACAAACAATTATTTTTGAAGCAATAATTAAAAACACAACTAATGAATATTCTAATCCTTGGCTCCGGAGGCCGTGAGCATACTTTTGCTTATAAGATCGCTCAAAGCAGTAAATGTAGTAAGTTATATGTTGCGCCGGGTAACGCAGGCACTGCCGGAATCGCCGAGAATCTCTCCCTTAATCCTATAGATTTTGTGGCCGTTGCAAATACGGCTCTGGAGAAGAATATAGATATGATCGTTGTGGGGCCTGAAGATCCACTGGTTAAAGGAATTGTAGATTTTTTTGCTAAGGATGACAGGTTAAAGAATATCCAGATCATTGGTCCTTCGCGCCGCGGAGCCCTTTTAGAAGGAAGTAAGGAGCGTGCCAAGCAATTTATGGCCATGCACAATATTCCCACGGCTGCTTATGAAAGTTTCAGTTTTGAGAGCCTGGATGCGGGAAAGAACTTCCTGGAAACCTTAAAACCGCCTTACGTGCTCAAGGCAGACGGGCTGGCGGCCGGAAAAGGGGTTTTGATCATTGATGACCTTGAAGAGGCCAAAAAAGAACTGGAGCATATGTTATCGGGGAAATTTGGTGCGGCCAGTGAGAAAGTTGTCATAGAGGAATTTCTGGATGGGATAGAATTAAGTGTATTCGTGCTTACCGACGGGCGCAATTATAAGATACTGCCAACCGCTAAAGATTATAAGCGTATAGGAGAAGGGGATACCGGGTTAAATACAGGTGGAATGGGAGCGATATCTCCGGTTCCTTTTGCTGATGAAACCCTGATGACCAAAATTGAGGAGCGTATTGTAAAACCTACCGTAAACGGCTTACAGGAAGAAGAGATAGATTATAAAGGATTTATTTTCATAGG
>JBFGDP010000314.1:0-2940 GCA_041580575.1 Christiangramia sp. | reverse complement strand
CAACGAGTCACTTCAGTTTGGACATGATGGTACTACCTGGGTTCCAGATAACACGATTAAGTATACTTTCGATAGTTCAGATTATGGATTAGTTGGAAATGAATTTATCGAGGAGTATCCTGGACCTGGAGACAATGTTGCTTTCTTTAGCAGTTTCGACAGAAGATCTACCAGTGACAATTACTGGAATGACGAAATGCTTCTTGAGGCTATGAACTTCTTGCTTGACAGAATGATGCCAGGTGCAGAAGACGGTCAGAAGTATGAAGTTACTTTCGATACTTATGTAGGTTCTATCGTAACTGAAACTCTTTACCTTATCAAGGACGGTGGAGTTTGGGTTTACCAGGAGTAGTCCCTTACTTTAAGAATTTATATAAAAACCTCCTGTGCTATAAAGTACAGGAGGTTTTTTATTTGTTTACTGTCTAAAATGTAGATATTTGCAATCTTTAATAAGAATTAATGAAAGCCCTAAATACCTTGTTTATGAAGAAGTTGATCTTAGCTGCATGCACTCTTGTTATACTAGGCTGTAGTACCGAGGAAAGTCCTGATCCCACACCAAATCCAACTCCGCAACCAGAACTTAAGGATCCGGTTGCTAATAACGATTCTTATATCGGTGTAGAGGATAATGAAGCCAGGCTTAACGGATACCTTGATAATGATCTTCTGGAGAATAATGCCAAACTGGAAAAATTCGACCAGACCACTACCATGGGCGGGCAGGTAACAGATAATCGCGATGGAAGTTTCTCCTACATCCCTGTAGCAGATTTCGTGGGAACAGATACATTTACCTATACTATTTGTGATGCTCAGGATAACTGTTCTACTGCTACTATTACGATAACTGTAGAAGATGAAGGCAATCCACAGGCAAATGATGATGAGGAGAATACCGTGGTTGGACAAAGCCGCATTATAGATGATCTTCTGGTTAATGATGATATTACAGATGAGGCCGTATTGACCTCTGTCCAGTCACCTACCTCTGCAGGTGGAACAGTTGTACTTAATGCTGATGCAACCGTTACATATACCCCGGCTACCGGGTTTATGGGAACAGATACTTTTACTTATTCAATTTGTGATGACGATGCAGAAGCGACCTGTTCTACCGCTGCGGTCACGGTAAATGTTGTAGAGCCTGTAGCTTTTAATATTCCGGCAGAACTGGCAGATTATTATTCAGACTTAAGTGTAACTAGCAGTACAGAGCTAAATTTCGAATTTGTTGGAGATCATACTTCAGCTAAACAATCGGTGATCCTTGAATATTATCAGCGTCATGATTATCTCTATGAAGCTGATGAAGATCTTAACAATCCCGATAATGTGATCCTTATGTATTCAGGAGAAAGCAGGTACTGGGAGGAATATCAATCCAGTTCTAATAGCTACAACCCTCAGACCTTTAATACCGAGCATATTTTCCCGCAGTCGCGCCTAGAAAGCGAAGCGGCTGTTACAGATTTACATCATTTAAGAGCCACAGATGCAGATATCAACTCCCTAAGGTTAAATCACCCATATACTGATGGAAGTGGGGACTTTGACCTTATAAATGACTCCCAGTGGTATCCCGGGGACGAATGGAAAGGTGATGTAGCGCGTATGGTGCTATACCTGAGTGTTCGTTATAATGAAGATATCAGTAAAGTGGGTGAGCTTGATATGTTTCTTAAATGGAATATAGAAGACCCTGTTTCTGCATTTGAATTACAACGCAACAATGTGATCCAGGGTGCACAGGGTAACCGTAATCCTTTTATTGATAATCCCTATCTGGCCACTCTTATTTGGGGAGGTGCAGATGCCGAAAACCGTTGGGAATAAAAATTCATTTAGTATTTTAGCCAATACTTAAAAAACAAATCTATGTACGAAACAATAAAGTTCATTCATTCATATTGGGCCTATCTAGTATTATTTCTGCTTTTAGTAGCGAGTTTTAATGCCATTATTGGCTTTGCGGCGAATAAAGAATATTCTGCAACAAATTTCAGGATCGCCCTTTTCACGCTTATTGTATCCCATATCCAGTTATTAATCGGGATAGTTCTTTATTTCACTGCTCCATATTTTAGTGCCTGGGGGCAGGAAGGCATGGGTGGTGTTATGAAAGATTCGGTTTTGAGATTATATAATGTAGAGCATCCCCTCGTGATGATCATTGCCATTGCTTTGATCACAATTGGGTATTCCAGGCATAAGAAGAAACTTACGTCCAGGCCTAAATTCAAGATGCTGGCTATATTTTATGGTTTCGCTTTAGTTGCCATGTTATCCAGGATTCCCTGGAATGCCTGGTTCAATTAAACTATAGGCAGCGATTTTCAGGAACTTTAAAATATTATTTTGTGAATAAAAAAACCTCCAAGATAACGGAGGTTTTTTTATTCAATTTAGGGTTGTTACTTCCCTTTGCTACCACTATTAAATAACAATTAATTATTTGCAGGTTCTTTCTTTATCTCTCTAATCAGAAATACGTAAACCGGGAAATGGTCACTGTAACCGGGTTCGTAGCCGCTGCCTCCATAAGTTCTCATGGGATAACCTTTGTATTGACCAGATTGGGTGATCATGTATGGAGGATTAAAGATTCCTGCCTTATATAATTGAAAACCATCAAAATTATGGGAGACCAGACTTTGAGAGAGATAAATTTGATCGAACAGATTCCAGGAATCTCTATAGGCCAGGGTTCCTTTACCGTTTTTCAGCATTTTTTCCATGGGATTATAAAGCTCCCGTTCCTGTAGTCCCTTGATCTCAGACTTCGTCTGCAGGATTTTCTTAAAACTTTTATTGGTGGGATTTTCATTGAAATCCCCCATACTTATAATCCGCGCTTTAGGATCTTCACGGTAGATGGAATCTATTATTTTTCTATTAAGCAAAGCTGCTTTTTCTCTTTTATAACTACTCTTT
>JBFGDP010000313.1:0-2961 GCA_041580575.1 Christiangramia sp. | reverse complement strand
TGGTTACTACGAATATTGGAGCTCCAAATTTGCAAAAATGGAAATATCCACTACCCGAAGATGAAAAACCTATTATGATAGAGAGGGTTATTATAGATACTGAAAAACCTGAAGTTATCCGCCTGCAGATGGAACCAGATCCAAGAAGAGGAACACTTTGTGACAATATTAATTGTAGTGGCACCTTTGATGATAATGACTGGAGTGAAGATTCTTCCAGGTTATATTTTGTTTCCACATCTAGGGATCATAAATCTGCTAAACTTAGAGTAGCCAATGCTGCTACCGGAAAAGTGAAAGAGATTTTTGAAGAAAAAGTAAAGACTCAATATGAATCCGGGCGTGATAAGATCAACTGGAGTTACCTCGACAGCTCAAACGAGATTATATGGTATTCAGAAAGGGACGACTTCGGGCAGCTATATTTATATCATGCAGAGACAGGAAAATTAAAGAACAGGATTACCAGCGGGGATTATGTGGTAACCGAAGTGTCATATATAGATGAAGAAAACAGGGAGATATATTTCATGGCGAATGGTAAAACGAAAGATGAAAATCCATATTTCAGCCATTTATATAAAGTGAAATTCAATGGAAAAGGAATAAAAGAATTAACACCTGAAAAAGGAACACATTCAATTTCCTGGTCCCCAGATCATCAATTTTTTGTGGATAACTACTCCACTCCTATTCAACCAAATACAGGACTACTGAAAAATAACAATGGCAATACCATCATGAAACTGGAAGAAGCTGATATTTCAGCTTTAAAAGCTATGGGCTGGAAAGCACCAGAATTAATAAAAGTGAAATCTGCCAATAAGAGATGGGATCTCTATGGATTGATGTTCACTCCCACTCATCTGGACACGTCTAAAAACTACCCGGTGGTAAATTATGTATATCCGGGACCTCAGGGCGGTAGTGTTCGAGGCTGGTCTTTTGAGGCATCACGAAGAGACCATCAGGCACTGGCAGAACTGGGCTTTATAGTAATCGTAATAGAAGGCACCTGTAACCCGGGAAGGTCAAAATCTTTTCACGATGCCTGCTATGGAAGCCTTTCAGAAAATACGCTCCCCGATCAAATTAGCGGAATTAAGCAACTGGCTGAAAAATATAGTTATATAGACACTTCCCGTGTAGGAATCTGGGGCCATTCAGGTGGTGGCTCAGCTACAGTTGCAGCTATGTTCAAATATCCTGAATTTTATAAGGTTGGGATCGCTGAATCTGGTAATCATGATAACCGAAACTATGAAGATGACTGGGGAGAAAGATATATAGGGCTCATGGGTAAAGATCCAGACAGTACTTCGGCCTATGTGTATGATGCAAATGCTCAATATGCAGAGAATTTACAAGGTAAATTAATGCTGGCTCATGGTGCTATGGACGATAATGTCCCACCATATAACACCTATCTCGTGGTAGATGCACTCATCAAAGCTAATAAGGATTTTGATCTCATCATTTTTCCTCATGCCAGACATGGATTTGGAGTAGATACTTATTATATGATGCGAAGAAGATGGGATTACTTTGTTAGGAACCTAAAGGACCTTGAACCTCCAAAAAATTATCAGATAGAATTTTCAAAAGAATAAGATTTCAAAATGAAAGAACCCGAAATTATTGATTTAGAGGAAAAAAAGCTTGTTGGCATCAGTCTGCATACCAGCCTTGCAGATGATAAAACAGAGCTTTTATGGAAACGGTTTATGAAAAGGAAAAAAAGCATCCAGAATAAAAAATGCGATGATCTTTTTTCTGTACAGGTCTATGATGAAGGCTTTATATCAGGACATTTCAATTCACAGTCTGTCTTTGAGAAATGGGCTGCGGTAGAAGTTGAAGATTATACCTCTATAGAAGAAGGACTGCAGGGTTTTAAGTTACCTGGTGGGCTATATGCTGTTTTCCTGCATGAAGGTACTTCAAGAGAATTTGCGAAAACTGCGAAATTCATCTTTGAGGAATGGATCCCTTCTTCCCCTTATAGCCTGGATGACAGGCCCCATTTTGAAGTACTGGGTGAGGATTATAAAGGTCATGATGATCCTGCATCGAAGGAAAAGATTTGGATACCAATCAAGAAAGATTAAATGATAATCCCCGATATTCTGAATCAATTCAATGGTTTTATAAATACCAATGACATTTTCAATTTGCAGACCGCTGCCATAAAGCGATTCGAATTTCCCGAAATAAAGATCACAGATGCATTATTAAAAGATCTGGATGATTTGCACCATCCTCGAAATTCAGTCCTGGGAAAACGAATGGAAGGATTCTTTGAAATTGCAATAAGACATAGTACCAGGTATGAATTAATTGCCTCCAACATTCAGATTATTGCAGAAAAAAGAACGATTGGAGAACTAGATTTTCTTGTATTAGACAGGGAAAGATCAAAACCTCTGCATATTGAACTTGTTTATAAACTTTATGTATACGACCCCAGACTTTCTCCGGAGATTAACAAGTGGATCGGCCCAAACCGAAGGGATAGTTTCCCGGAAAAACTGGACAAATTGAATTCCCGCCAATTCCCACTACTGTACTATCCTGAAACTCAAAATTTTTTAAAAGAACTGAAACTAAATGTTGAAGATATAGAACAACAACTTTGTTTCAAGGCTCAGTTGTTTCTTCCCGATTCGTCAGATCTTATCGAGTCTCCAGTGATTAGTCCAAATTGTATAACCGGAAAATGGTTTTCATTACAGAATTTTAAAAATTACCGATGGGAGGACAATTTATTCTATTGTCCTAAAAAAAGTGCATGGAGTTGTGATCCGGGCAGTAACTCAGACTGGTATGGATATGAGGAATTTCTATATTATATTCATTCCTTATTTGAAGAGAATAAGGCTCCATTGGTATGGATGAAATCAAAAAATTCCTTTCATAGATTTTTTATAGTTTGGTGGTAAATGATCAGGAAAATAGAATCCA
>JBFGDP010000312.1:0-2966 GCA_041580575.1 Christiangramia sp. | reverse complement strand
GATAATCGTTCGCGGGTTTGGGAGGACCATCCGGCACTGACTTCACGGGTAATAACCCTGTCTATCTTGAGTATCCCGGGTGGCAGATCATTTTTTCCGTCCCCGTCAAAAATTGCAAAATTATCACTTGCTTTTATCCAGTTTTCAAAGGCATCGCAATCAAAGGGTAATCCCAGGGAGGTATTTATAAGGATCTTTCCTGAACCTAATTTATGAAATTCTTCGCTGCCCATTAATTTAATATTCCTTGGTAAATGGAGTGAAATAACATTACATGAATTCAGAAGATCAGGCAGGTCGAGATAGGTCACCTGCTTTTTTTCCCATTCAGGTTTCCTGGTCTTGCTGAAATAAAAAATTTCTGCTCCGAAAGGTTTTAAACATTCAGCCAGTAGCTGACCGGTAACTCCAAAACCTATAATACCAATTTTTAGGCCGGTAAGCTCTACAGGCATTTCCTTCCACCGCAGACCACTGTACCCGTTTAATAGCTGGATAAGTTCAGAAATAATAAATTCTGGCACGCCCTGATCGCCATAATGTTCAATTCCTGTTACGGTAATACCTTGTTCACGGGCATATTCCACCGATACATTGGCTGATTCATCATCATATAGACTGCAGGCCATTCCGATGTATCTGATATTCGGGCAGGCATTTATGACCGCCTTTTCTAACTTTGTATGCCAGGAAACTATAACCGCTTCGGCATCGCCAATCCTTTGTATGATCTCCTCTTCAGATTCAGGATAATCTGTATAGACCTCAACCTTTTCCCTGCTAAAATTCTGTAATTCAGAGATCGCCTGCTTGTTTAATTTGGTTTCGTCTACGCAGACTATTTTATTGAATTTCATAGGCTATTATAATACCTCCAAATTAGGAAAATCTATGAAGTTACTATATCGGAGATGTTTTTAAATTCAAAATGCTTCTTCCGACGCGTTGGAATCAAAGACAGCAAAAATTAATTTTCACATCACCCAGAACTCGTTTCAGGTTCTAAGATTAGAGATGCTGAAATAAATTCAGCATGACGGAACCTTAATTATAAAGATCGCAAGGTTAAACAAATTAAAAGGCCGAAATATCTTTCGGCCTTTTGAATTATAGAGGGATATTCCCGTGTTTCCTGTTTGGTCGCAGTACAGATTTATTTTCGAGTGCGCTGAATGCTTTGATAAGCTTTCTGCGCGTATCTTTGGGCATAATGACCTCATCTATAAAACCTCGCTGTGCAGCTTCAAACGGAGTGGCAAATTTCTCGGCATATTCAGCTTCTTTTTCTGCCAGTTTCTTCTCCGGGTCTTCAGCTTCAGATATCTCTTTTCTAAAGATAATTTCAGAAGCTCCTTTCGCTCCCATAACGGCAATTTCGGCCGTAGGCCAGGCAAAATTGAAATCGGCTCCTATATGCTTTGAATTCATTACATCATAGGCCCCTCCATAGGCTTTCCTGGTGATCACGGTCACTTTTGGTACCGTAGCCTCACTTAGGGCATATAACAGTTTAGCGCCATGTAAAATGATCCCGTTCCATTCCTGATCTGTTCCCGGAAGGAATCCCGGTACATCTACCAGTACCAAAAGTGGGATATTAAAACAATCACAGAAACGTGTGAACCTGGCGGCTTTTTTAGATGAGTCTACATCGAGCACCCCGGCCAGGCTCATCGGTTGGTTAGCGATCACGCCAACACTTCTACCGCCAATCCTGGAAAAACCTACTATAATATTATCTGCATAATCTTTATGGATCTCAAAAAATGAATCATCATCGATAATTCCGCTTATGACCTCATGCATATCATAAGGTTTGTTGGAGCTCTCTGGAACAATACTTTCTAACACTTCCCGGTGCTCGTCGCCCAGTTCAAAGGGCAGCTTCTCTGGTGCAGTCTTATTATTCTGCGGCATATAACTAATCAATTGCTTGATATTTTCAAGACAGATAATATCGTTTGCGGCAGTGATATGAGTCACTCCAGATTTCGTGGAATGCGTGCTGGCACCTCCAAGTTCTTCAGAGGTAACTTCTTCATTGGTCACAGTCTTCACCACATTGGGTCCCGTTACGAACATATAAGAAGTGTCCTCTACCATCAGGGTAAAATCTGTCATGGCCGGAGAATATACCGCTCCACCGGCGCAAGGTCCCATGATGGCAGATATCTGTGGTACCACGCCAGAAGCTTTTACATTACGATGAAAAATATCAGCATAACCACCAAGTGATTTTACACCTTCCTGGATCCTGGCACCCCCTGAATCATTCAGTCCAATAATAGGTGCTCCTACTTTCACCGCCATATCCATGATCTTGCAAATCTTTTCAGCATGGGTTTCAGAAAGGGATCCCCCGAATACCGTAAAATCCTGAGCAAAGACGTATACCAGCCGGCCGTGAATGGTACCATAGCCGGTGATCACTCCATCGCCATAGAATTTTTGTTTATCCATTCCAAAATCTGTGGTACGGTGGGTTACTAAGATCCCGATTTCTTCAAAAGAATTTTCATCCAGCAGGTAATTCACCCTTTCCCTTGCCGTTAATTTTTTCTTTTCGTGCTGTTTGGCAATTCTTTTTTCACCTCCGCCCATATGAGCTTCAGCAATTTTTTGTTTCAATTTATCAAGGTTCTGACTCATGTCTGACTTTTGAATTTTAGTTGTGTGGTAATCTTAGCTTTTCCTTATCTATCATATACTGTTTTAGAGCCATCAAGGCGGCCAGCCTAGCTTCTTCCCCGGTCTCCTCTTTAAGGGCTTCTGGAGAGTAGTAATTTTTCACAAAATGCGTATCAAAATTTCCACTTCTAAAAGCTTCATGCTGAAAAACAAACTTTCCGAAGGGCAGTGTCGTACTTACTCCTTCCACGATATATTGATCTATTGCTTTGATCATCATCTGTATCGCTTCTTCCCTGGTCTTGCCGTAGGTGATTAATTTAGACAACATGGGATCG
>JBFGDP010000311.1:0-2975 GCA_041580575.1 Christiangramia sp. | reverse complement strand
TTGTTAGACGGGAAAGTTTCGTAGTAATAAGTCCTGTCCTGGGTGGTGTTGGCATTATTACTACCACCGTTGGCAGCGACTATATCGAACCATTTTCCACGTTCAATATTTTCGGTACCTTCAAAAAGCAAGTGCTCAAAGAAATGCGCAAAACCAGATCTTCCTGGTTGCTCATCTTTAGCACCCACGTGGTACATTACTCCTACGGTTACCACCGGGGCGGTATTATCCTGATGCAGGATCACATCCAGACCATTTTCTAATTCATACTCAGTAAATTCTACTTCCTGAGCAAATCCTACCGATCCAATACATAGAAGGCAGGATAATAGCTTAAATTTTTTAATCATTTTTAAACAGTTTTTTTCAGTTGTAAGATTAGTAACGTTAACGGGTAAAAAGTTACATATTTTTAAGTGGAAATACCTAATCCCATCAAATGTGTTAAAATTAACAAGCTATTAAGGCAAAAAGCGCTACTTTTTTAGGAAATTTACTATCAAAACTATCGAATTGCTATGACCAAATTCAGTATTCCAATAAAATATGGAGTGGCTATTGCAGCCGGACTAATTGCCTACTTTTTAATTCTTTCACTTTTTAACGCACATGTAAATCCATTATTCAGTTTGTTCAATGGAGTTATTATGGGATATGGTATGTACGAGGCCTTAAAGCATTACAGGCTGGAAAAAGGAAATAAGTTTAAATACCAGAAAGGGTTTATGGCCAGTTTATTGACCGGGTTTAATGCCACCATTATTTTTACGATCTTCTTTGGGCTATATGCTACAGAATTTAATCCGGGGTTTTTAGATAACCTTATTACGGTTTGGATCAAGGATTATAATACTAATATAGGTATCGTCCTTTTTGTAGTGGCTATTATGGGATTCGCGACTAGTATGGTTTTAACCCTTGCTTATATGCAATTGTTCAAGGAGTCATGGAATACGAAGGAGGCAAAAAAACATACGCTGTAGAACTTCCTGATTTGAGAAAAAACCTTTGTCAATTAATTAATTAGGATTATATTTGCACCCGCTTGCGTGAAAACGTGAGTTCAATTTTAAGTATTTAAATAATTAATTATACGCTATGTACGCAATTGTAGAGATAGCAGGGCAGCAATTTAAAGTTGCAAAAGACCAGAAGGTTTTTGTAAATCGTTTAGCAGGAGAAGAAGGAGACAGTGTTTCTTTCGATAAAGTTCTTCTAGCTGCAGACGGAGACAATATTACCGTTGGCGCCCCGGCTATAGAAGGAGCTCTTGTTGGAGCAAAGATCAATCGTCACTTAAAAGGTGATAAAGTTATTGTTTTCAAAAAGAAAAGACGTAAAGGTTACCGTGTGAAAAACGGTCATAGACAAGCCTTGACAGAACTTTTGATTGAAGGAATCGACCTTAAAGGCGGTAAGAAAACAACTGCTAAGAAAGAATCGCCAAAAAAAGAAGCTAAGTCTGAAGATAAATCAGGAGATCTAAGTCAGCATACTGTTGCAGAGCTAAGAGAAATGGCTAAAGAAAAAGGCGTTGAAGGATATTCTTCAATGAAGAAAGCAGAATTAATTGCTGCATTAAGCTAAATTTAAACTACTAAAAACGAAATAAAATGGCACATAAAAAAGGAGTTGGTAGTTCCAAGAACGGTAGAGAATCAGAATCGAAACGCTTAGGTGTGAAGATCTTTGGTGGTCAGGCTGCCGTTGCAGGAAATATTATCGTAAGACAAAGAGGTACGGCTCATCGTCCAGGTGAAAATGTGTATGCCGGAAAAGATCATACTTTACATGCTAAAGTTGATGGACTCGTAAAGTTTACAAAAAAGAAAGATGATAAATCTTATGTTTCAATTGAGCCTTTCAAAGCTTAATTAAAACCAAACTTTTATAGAGAGCCCTTTCTTCGGAAAGGGTTTTTTTATTGGCGCAATTTAAATTGTTTAATTATATTTGAAATAAATTAAACAAAATGAAAATAGCGGAAGAATTTGCATTTGACGAAAGACAGATAGACCGTATCATAGCCATGGCCTGGGAAGACCGAACTACTTTCGAAGCTATAGAATATCAATTTGGTCTTACCGAAAAACAGGTGATCACATTTATGAGGGAACAGATGCACCCCCGAAATTGGAGAAAATGGCGCGCACGGGTACAGGGGAGAAGTACCAAGCATGAAAAACTTAGGAGTGATTCAGTAAATAGGTTTAAAAGTAGCTCGCAACGCCAGATCACCGGTAACAGGATCTCCAAAAAAATATATTAAATGAAAAACCCCCGGGGAAACGGGGATTTCTGCAAAATAAACCAAACAAAGGGTAAGTTAATTTAAGCTATACGTGCTTAATAAACTAATTTCATCACCCTTATAGGAATACTGGTATAGTGTATTGTTCCCAACCATAAGCAGCTTCTCATCCAGGGGGATGACATCATAGGTGTTTATGTCAGTAAAATGACCAATTTGCTCAAGGTTGGGAGTATTTTTTATATCAAAAATCTTTAGTCCGTCATTGCCATCACACACAAATAACCAATCATCCTTTACTCCTAACCCATAAGGGTTATTCATCTCATAGGTGCTGGCGATTTTTGGATTCTGCTTATCTGAAATATCAACCACATCCAGCTGATTGAAATTCTGACCACACTCATTACCTCCTCTGATAGTGACATAGGCAAAATTTTCTTTTACCACTACAGGGTCGCAACCCAGTACGTGTTGTAGAAATGACACCTGTGTGGGGCTGGCCGGGTTCTCAAGGCTGTAAATGTACATCCCTGTGGCGCTTCCCAGGTACAGGTGATCTTCATAATTAAAGATGGTTTCTATTTGCCATCCTGCATATTCGGAGCCTAGAAGATTGGTATTTGATGGATTGGAAATATCAAAAACAGATAATGACATTTGATCTGCCACATACAGGTAGTTTTCCTTAATGCTAAACCTCGCCATGCTGCCACCGGTACCA
>JBFGDP010000310.1:0-2978 GCA_041580575.1 Christiangramia sp. | reverse complement strand
AAGGACGGTACCATGGCCGCATGTAAAAAACTGGCTCGGAAGCAAGATCTCGATGTAAGGTTTACGGGGAAGCTCAGAAAAAAACACTGGGCTGCACTCTCCAGGAACTATGATTTTTTTATAAATACCACCTCCATAGATAATACCCCAATTAGTGTCATTGAGGCTATGAGCCTGGGCCTGGCTGTCATCAGCACCGATGTTGGGGGGATGCCTATGCTAATAGATAGTGGACATGATGGCATTCTGGTGCCCGAGGAGGATGATCAGGCCATGGTGAATGAAATTTTAAAGATAATTGAAGATCCGGCCAAAGGTCAGCAGCTTTGCGAGAATGCCCGGAAGAAAGTGGAGTCTTTCGACTGGGAGCAGATCAAGGATAAGTGGGAAAGCGTTCTTAATTAATGAGAAAGATCCTTTATATAGGGAATAAATTATTAAAGCACGGGTATACACCCACTAGTGCCGATACACTGCCACAAAAACTGGAAATTGAAGGTTTATATATCTCTGTTGCTTCGACTTTCAAAAACAGGGGACTTAGACTAATACACATGTTGGGTAGTATTGTGGTCAGGAAAAATACCGATCTGGTAATTATTGATACCTATAGCACCTGGAATTACTGGTATGCCACAATGGGAGCCGGTTTATGCCGGGTTTTATCTATCCCTTATATCATGATCCTGCATGGTGGGAATCTGGAAATGCGATTAGACGGTTCTTCTACAAAGATGCTGGCTTTATTTAGAGAGGCAAATGCCCTGGTAGTGCCCTCCGGTTTCCTGAAGAAAAAATTGGATAAATTTCAATTTGATAATCTTGTGACCATTCCTAATTCTATAGAAATTGACGATTATTCCTTTAAAAAAAGGACGAGGGTATCTCCCAGTTTACTTTGGGTGCGCGCTTTTGATGAGATCTACAGGCCTGAACTGGCGATGGATGTTTTAGAATTGGTGCTAAAAGATTACCCGGAAGCAGAATTATGTATGG
This sequence comes from Christiangramia sp., assembly GCA_041580575.1. Classification (GTDB taxonomy): domain Bacteria; phylum Bacteroidota; class Bacteroidia; order Flavobacteriales; family Flavobacteriaceae; genus Christiangramia. Next base: position 1,982 of record JBFGDP010000310.1, on the reverse strand, counting down.
TAGGGCCCGATAAAGATGGCAGCTTACCCAGATTAAAGAAAATAGCCGCAGAAAAGGAATTACCGGTGGTCTTCAAAGGAAAATTGTGTAAGTCTGAATGGACAAGTTTGGCTGCAGACTATGATATTTTTTTAAATACAACCAGTATAGATAATACCCCCGTGAGTGTTATAGAAGCAATGGCTTTAGGCTTGCCCGTTGTTTCCACCAATGTGGGAGGTTTGCCTTATTTGCTTGAACATGATCATAATGGTATCCTGGTAGAGCCGGACAATCCAACAGCCATGGCTACAGCCATAGTTAGATTGATTAAAGAACCGGAACTGGCCCAAAAAATAAGTTTCAATGGTAGAAAAATGGTCGAAAAATATGACTGGGAAAATGTAAAAACGTTTTGGTTAGAATTGCTTGCTGAAAAATGATATATTTACTCCGAGCCGAAACCTGACCAGTCATGTCTCAGAAGCCCCTACTGCATTTTGAAATTTCTGAACGTAAGATCCTGTTGCGCATATTCGATATGCTGGGGGTCCTGCTCACCTTAACCCTCGTGGGTATCATTTTTAAATTTGATTACTTTAGGTTAGATACCAGTAACTGGACCTGGACCCTGGTGTTACTTGTATACCTCAATCTTTTCGGGAATATTTTTGAACTTTATGATCTTCAGAAGGCAGATCGCTTTGATAGTGTTCTTAAGAACGTCCTGCTTACCACCAGTTTGACGGTGCTTTTTTATATGCTTACACCGTTTCTCACTCCAAGCCTGCCAGAGAACCGGTTGCAGATCCTGTTCTTTTTTCTCTCTATGGCTTCAGCCCTCCTTCTATGGAGATTCCTGTATATTAATTTGATCTCCTCTCCGCGATTTTATAAAAGGGTACTGGTTGTAGGGGACAGTTTTGATATAAAACTTATCGCTGAGTCCCTGCAGAAATCTGATCCTAACTATTTCGTGGTAGGTTATATTCATACCGATAAAAGATTTAAGACTGAACTGCCCAGGGAAGATCTTATACGTTTTGAAGTTGACGAATTGCGATCCGCGATTAAAGAAAATCATATTAACGAGGTTTTGGTTGCCAGTGCTTATCAAAAAGGACTTATGTTTCCTTTGTATAATCAGTTGAGTGAGCTGGTGAAAAATGGTTTTCCCGTGAGAGATTATACTCAGGTCTACGAAGAAGTGACCAGGCGCATCCCGGTACAGAATGTTGATAAGGATTTCTACAGGTACTTTCCTTTTAGCCGGAGCAACCAGAATAAGTTCTATCTGTTGATCTTCAGGATCTTTGATATCACGGTTTCACTTATCGGAATTCTTTTCGGTATTTTAATAAGTCCTCTCGTGCTTATTGGGAATCTTGCAGCCAACCGTGGGAAATTGTTTTATACTCAGAATAGGGTAGGGAAGCATGGTAAGGTTTTTAAGATCCTGAAACTTCGTACCATGACCAAAGATGCCGAGGAGTCTGGGCCGCAATATGCACAAAAGAATGATTACAGGGTGACTAAATTTGGCAGGTTTTTAAGACGTTCCAGGATAGATGAAATCCCGCAGTTCTACAACGTTCTAAGAGGTGATATGAGTCTCATTGGTCCAAGGCCGGAGCGCCCAGTATTTGTTAATGAACTTTCAGAATTAATTCCATTCTACGAGACCAGGCATATTATTAAACCCGGATTAACGGGATGGGCCCAGGTGATGGCCAATTATGGTGATTGTTATGATGACAGCCTGGAGAAATTGCAATACGACCTGTATTATATTAAACATCGCAATATTTTCCTTGACCTGAGTATCCTTCTGAAAACGTTGAGTACCGTCATTTTCTTCCGGGGACAGTAGACATATTATCAATTATCAATTGTCAATTTTCAATTACTTAAGCCGGTCTTTTTCTCTGATATTTTACTACAGAAAATAGAAAAATGAATAAAGCGAGAAACTGCGCGATCCTGGGAATATAATCTCCATATTT
>JBFGDP010000309.1:0-2979 GCA_041580575.1 Christiangramia sp. | reverse complement strand
TTTTTATTTTAAAGATACTTTTTTTGTTTAATATATTTTTAAAAACAATAAACAATTATAAGAATATTAACAAGATGCTTCTACCTTCTTTTAATTTGAATTTCCCATTTTTGCTTCAAATTTCAATCTCTAAATTCTGAGACTTTACCAAATTTACCCGGAAGATTACCGCTCGTAATATTTATACTATTGCATTTTTCGTTTTTAACCGCAGCGTTAGTTGAAAATATTCAGAACGAAATAGCCACTTTTTTTCTCGTGTTCCTCACCATCATAACCGGTATGTTCTACAGATCAAAATTCAATCTTCCATCACCCAAATTCAAACCAGGGGATATATTGTCTATTGCCGCGGCGACCCTGGGTGCTTTGGCTACCTTCGGGATGCACCTGGAATTTAATATGAGTGCAGTTCTGGCAGCAGGAATTACCGGCCTAATGAGCTCTGTAATTCCTTATATCAATCCAAAATCAGATTTAGGGAAAGAATTACCCCCGGCGATCTATTGCGGTGCATTTGCAGGTATGACCGCACCTTTGCTGGCCGGCGGATATATTTTTATACTTCTTGCCGGAATAGCCACCGGATCACTTTTGATCATCTCTAAAAACGCGTTCAATGGATTTGGCGGCAAGTTAGGAACCATTGCCTTTGGCGGCGTTTCTTTATCATTCTTAATTTTATTACTTCTGAATTCCTAGCATGAACTTTTTTATACTTATAATATGTGGCCTGGCAGGCGCCTTAAGCACCTTTTATCTCAATAACAGGCTGGGACTTGGCGGTGTACTCGCATCTTCTGCTATTTCAGTAATTAGCGCAGGATTTTTTTTCCTTCTTCCAGGTTTAACCAGCAGTTATCTTACGGCTAATATTCCTTTAGTGATCATGGGAACTTCTTTTATCGGAATGGCCAGTCAGAAGCTGATTCAGAATGCCTGGGTGATCGCCATATCGGGATTGCTGTTTCCGGTAATATTTTTGTTATCAGGCTCTTTTTTTGAAGGTTATGGAGGAAGCCTCGGAACCACCGCCGCCATTTCCTTAAGTGCGGTCTATGTGATTTCCCGATTCTTAATCAGGAATAAAACTTCAGGAACAGCGGTTAAGAAATAATATTACTCCTTAACAACCGGCGCCAGAACATCCCAGACATTATTTGCTAAGATCTCCTGCCCCTCAGCGGTGGGATGTATGCCATCCTGTTGATTAAGATCTGGATTACCGGCAACATCTTCCAGTAAGAAAGGTATAAGTTCCAGATCATTTTTTTCAGCAAGTTCCGGAAAGATATTTTTAAATCCCGTGGTATAATCCTGTCCCATATTGGGCGGGATCTGCATTCCGGCAAGAATGATCTTTATATCAGGATTTTTTTTCTTAACAAAATCAATGATTTCCTGCAGATTATTTCTGGTTTCTGATAATGGTATACCCCGAAGCCCGTCATTAGCGCCCAGTTCCAGAACAAAAACATCTACATTTTGTTTAAGCACCCAGTCGATCCTGTTCTTACCTCCAGAGGTGGTTTCTCCACTAAGGCCGGCATTTACTACTTTATAATTAAGATTTAAGGAATCAATTTTTCCCTGGATAATTTCAGGGAATGCTTCCCCCTGCTCCAGTCCGTAACCGGCTGTTAAACTGTCCCCAAAGAAAAGAATCACCTTGGAATCCTCTACAGCCACTTCTTCTGATGCACTGGTATTTTCCTGCTCCTCTTTATCTGCCTCCGTCTTATTTTTACAGCCCATAAAAATGAAAAGACCAAAAGCCAGGAACAAAGCATAGCTTCTTGTTAATCTAGGAGTATTAATTGAAATCATTTCTTTATTTTGTTTGCTTAGCTAAAGAAACCTAAAAGAAAGAAGATGGCAAAAATTTTAAGCGTTCAAAATCTCAAGAAAAGCTATCAAAGTGGCTCCAGACAGCTCACTGTTCTGGAAGATATCAGCTTTGGAATTGAAGAAAAGGAAACTTTTGCTATCGTTGGTCCTTCCGGAAGTGGTAAGACCACCCTGTTGGGCCTTTGCGCCGGCCTGGATCAGCCAGATTCAGGAAAAATTGAGCTTTGTGGTACCATCATGAACGACCTGAATGAGGATCAACGGGCACTTTTAAGAAATCGAAAAGTGGGGTTCGTATTTCAGGATTTCCAATTGATCCCTACCCTTACTGCACTGGAAAATGTAGCGGTGCCCTTAGAACTCAGGGGAGATATAAAAGCATCTGCTGCCGGTAAAGAATTGTTAGAAAAAGTAGGGCTGGGCGATCGTTTTGATCATTATCCCTCGCAACTCTCAGGTGGAGAACAGCAAAGGGTTGCCCTGGCCAGGGCTTTTAGCACCAAACCAGATATCCTATTTGCCGATGAACCTACCGGTAACCTGGATGAGGAAACCGGAAAAAAAGTGGTGGAACTGCTCATCGAATTGAATAAAGAATCGGGAACCACGCTGGTTATCGTCACCCATGATATGGAGCTGGCAAGGAAAACTCAGAGGATCCTTCGACTTAAAGGCGGTAGAATCCTTGAAACCGTAAATGTTTAAAAATGCCTGCAGCAGAACAGATCTCAAGGAAAGCAAGGTTTAGGTGGCTGGTAAAAATGGCTTACCGGGATGGTAAAGCCAGCCGCAGAAAACTATTGCTTTTTATGGCCTCTATAGTTTTGGGAATTGCGGCAGTAGTATCTATTCAATCCTTCAGCAATAACCTGAAAAATACAATTGCGCTTCAATCAAAATCCCTAATGGGCGCAGATTATATTATAGACAGCGATAAAGCTCCTAATGAAAGGGTTCAGTTTATAATGGATTCCCTGGGCGGTCCAGAAGCCAGGGAAATAAGTTTTGCTTCCATGGCGGCGTTTCCGGGTAATGAGGGAACTAAACTGGTCCGCGTACGTGGAATTTCTGGTGGATTTCCGTTTTATGGGGAGCTTGAAACCATTCCGGCTGGTGCTGCGACTGAATTTC
>JBFGDP010000308.1:0-2981 GCA_041580575.1 Christiangramia sp. | reverse complement strand
ATATTCTTCAGCTGCATCTGCATCACCGGTTTTAAGAGCGGTGATCGCCGCTTTTAATAAGAATCTTGGAGTTGTAAACGAGTTAGATCTCATTTCAGCAGCTTTCTCGTAGTACCCTAAAGCTTCTTCAGGCTGATCAAGCTGTAAAAATGCATCTCCAATTCCTCCGGTTGCCAAAGCAGCAAAGATCTCATCATCACTTTCAAAACCTTCTAATTGCTCTATAGCTTCCTGGTATTTGCCGGTTCTCAAAAAAGCGAACCCGGCGTTATATCGTGCAAGATTGGCAGCATCTGTACCACCATAATTTTCAATAATATCTAAAAAACCAAATTTTCCTTCACCACCATTCAAGGCAAGGTTATATAAAGAATCACTGGTTGCTCCATTTGCTCTTAATGCAGACGCCATGTAATCCTGAGCCTGCGCCATTTCATTGGCAGCCTCATTTTGCTTTGGCTCCAGTATAAAACGGTTATACCCTAAATATCCTAAAACAGCAACTATAGCCACACCAACGATGATGTAGATATATTTTTGATTATCGGCCACCCATGTTTCGGTTCTACTCGCTCCTTCGTCTAAAGTATTAAAAACCTCTGCAGTGGTAGATTCCTGTTCTGCTGTTTGTTCTCTTTCCTCCTTATTGGAAGGCTTGTATCCTCTTTTCTTATACGTTGCCATAAAAATTTGTTAATGCGTGGCAAAAATAGAATTTTTTGTGAAAATTAAAAGATAAATTATTTGTATTTTTTATATAATTTCAGCTTCTTCGAGAGCGAAAATTGGCTTTTAAAAATTAACCCATTCCCTGCTGAAATACAGCGATTTATGCATTTAAAAAATCTTAGCCTGCTTAATTACAAGAATCTCAAGTCGGCTGAATTTGATTTCGATGAAAAGATCAACTGCCTGGTTGGAAATAACGGGGTTGGTAAAACGAACGTTCTGGACAGCATCTATCATCTCTCCTTCGGAAAAAGCTATTTTAACCCAATTACATCGCAGAATATTAATCACGATTCAGATTTTTTCGTGATAGAAGGGGAATTTATAAAGAATGATAAACCTGAAAAGATCCTGGCCAGCGCCAAGAAAGGGCAAAAGAAGATCATCAAGAGAAATAACAAAGCTTATGAGAAACTAAGTGAACATATTGGCTTTATTCCTACGGTGATCATTTCTCCTGCAGATCGCGATCTTATAATTGAGGGCTCTGAGACCAGGAGAAAATTTATGGATGGGGTTATTTCGCAGAGTGACCAGGTGTATCTCAATAAGCTTTTGCAGTACACTAAGTTGATCTCACAACGAAATTCACTTTTAAAATATTTCGGAGCAAACAATACATTTGAAAGAGACACCCTTGAGGTTTATAACCTTCAATTAAGCAGTTTAGGGCAGGACCTTTTCGAAAAAAGAAAAGAATTCCTTCAAGAATTCATACCTATATTCAATAAGCGTTATTCTGATATTACTAACAATAAGGAAGAAGTCCAGATCACTTATAAAAGTCAGCTTTTTGAAAATTCACTTTCCAATTTGTTAGAGGAAAATTTACAAAAGGATATGGCCTTGCAATATACCTCTGTGGGAACCCACAAAGACGACCTCAGCTTTGAGATTGCCGGGCATCCTATTAAAAAATTCGGTTCCCAGGGACAACAAAAATCTTTCTTGATAGCTTTAAAACTAGCACAGTTCGATTTTATTAAACAAATAAGCAAAGTAAATCCCATCCTGTTACTGGATGATATTTTCGACAAACTAGACGAAAACAGGGTGGCACATATTGTAGCCCTGGTGGCTAAAGATGAACTCGGACAAATATTCCTAAGTGATACTCATGCCGACCGAACAGAAAAAGTAGTAAAATCCAGTTATCAATCTTATAAAATCTTCAAGCTTTGAAAAAACTAATTTTATTCTTTTCGTTGATGCTCTGTATTTCATGTGGTCAAAATGATCCCGGGGAACAGCTTGCCAATCTCAATGGATACTGGCAGATCGAAAAAGTAGAAATAGAAAAAGATTCTGTAATCACCTACCAGTTAAGCCAGCTGATTGATTATATAGAAGTAACAGATTCTACTGGCTTCAGAAGAAAGTTGAAGCCAAAGATCGACGGCGGCTTTATCATGGCTTCCAACGATTCAGAAAAAATAACAGCAAAAATTGAGGACAATGTCCTTATGCTTTACTATACTACTCCGTATGACACATGGAAAGAAGAAGTCCTGGAAGCTACCAAAGAAGAATTGGTGATCCTGAACCGCGACAATAAAAAATACTATTACCAACGCTATAAACCATTACTAAGCCAGGATGAAGAAGAGACGCAAGAATGAAGAAATGAAACTCGGTGACCTGCTCAAGAGTTTCGTAGACGAAAACAAATTGGATAAAGGCCTTAACCAGGTTAAGATCAGAGATGTATGGAATAGCCAGATGGGGCCGGCCATAGAAAAATATACCACCAACTTATTATTAAAAAAAGATACTCTTTATGTACAGCTAAGCTCTTCGGTTCTAAGAGAGGAATTAAGCTACGGGAAAGAAAAGATCATCAGGAACCTCAACGAGGAAATGGGTAAAGAACTTATTTCTAAGCTGGTTTTGAGATAGCATAGAAAATCCTGGTTGAAGATTTTTAATATTTTTTGATTCCAATTGAAGATTGGTTTGAATTACTATTAAAATGTTTAATAGATTAGCGGCCTTAAAATAATAATTTTGAGGCTTATTAAATTACTACTGCTATTACTTCTTTCCCAGGCAGCCATTAGTCAGGAGATCCAAAAGGATTCCGTAGTTCTAAAAGAAAAAACCAGGTTCAATTATAAATCGTTAGTAATCCCATCGGCCTTCCTGGCATATGGTATTTTAGGGATCAACGGCGAAGAAATTAAAGAAATAGATTATTCTTTACAGGAGAAAATTTCCAAAGACGAGAGACCACCATTGGTAATTGATGATTATCT
>JBFGDP010000307.1:0-2991 GCA_041580575.1 Christiangramia sp. | reverse complement strand
ATATTCCGGAGAACTAGAATCAGGAATAGGTGTAACAAAAAAGCCCTCAGCTTAATTGCTGAGGGCTTTTTTAGTTGAAAAATGTTCCTGTCGGCTATTTTGAAGCCTCCTCGTCCATTTTTACAAGTTCTATTTTAAAGATCAGGTCTGTATTTGGAGGAATCACTCTACCGGCTCCTCTTTCACCATAACCAAGATGACTTGGAATCCATACTAAAGCCTCGTCACCAATGCTCATTTGCTGAATCCCTTCTTTAAAACCGGGAATCATAGGAGCGTCTGGTCCGTAAACTGTAGGCATAGGATTGTATCCACCGCTAGATTCACGACGGTGATCATAAATACCAAGCTCTTTAGCAAGTTCCATTTTGTTAGTGTCGAAAATGGTACCGTTAGCGAAATAGCCTTCGTAATTAACATTTACGGTTTGACCATTCTTAGGTTTTTCTCCATCACCCTTATTTATAAAGTAAATTTTCAGACCGCTATCTAAAGAGTCTGCCTCGCTTTCAAATTTTTGAAATTCTTTTACTTTTTCATCAGCTATTTCCTGCATCTTCTTTTCTTCGGCCTCTTTTTTAGCCTCGATTTCGGCAAGTTGAGTTTCAAACACTTTTGGTGCATCGAAATTTTTGGCGGCACTACCTTTACGAATGATGTTTACTTCATTCATCACTACATCCTTCACAGGTCTGTCGCGGGGACCGGTTTCAACTTTACCAATTGAATCTACCACATCCTGGCCTTTTACGATCTTACCAAATACGGTATGTCTGCCATCCAGTTGAGTTACAGGCTCAAGCGTGATAAAGAACTGGCTACCATTGGTTCCCGGGCCGGCATTGGCCATAGAAAGCACTCCCTCTGAGTCATGACTTAAGCTGTCTATAAACTCGTCAGGAAATTTGTACCCGGGTCCACCGCTTCCGGTTCCAGTTGGATCTCCTCCCTGAATCATGAATCCATCGATGATGCGGTGAAAGACCAAGCCGTCATAATATTTTTTTCCTTTATAAGTACTGTCTGCCATCTGGCTGTTTCCTTCAGCAAGAGATACAAAACTGGCGACGGTCATAGGGGTTTCCTCAAAATATAATTCGGCAACAATAGGGCCCATCGAAGTATTGAACTCGGCATACATACCGTCTTCTAATTCGGGATACTCCTCATTGCACGCGAATAAGGATAATGTTAATGATAATAATAAAAAAAAGCTCTTTGTTTTCATTTGTAAGTGATTAATTAGATTTTGGTCAGATATTCTGTGTAATCCTGTAATTTGGTTAAACCCAAGTACAGGATTAGGACATTTATATCTTAATTGTTTATTTCCTGTTTATTTTGCTCCTTTATTTCGTGTAAAGTGACCTTAGCGGTAATAGGTTCATTACTGCCAATCTTTTCTTTATCCCCGTAATAACCGAAAGCTTTATGAGAAGGAAAAAGAAAAGTTACGGTTTCTCCTTCTTTCATGATCTTAAGACCCTGCCGGAGGCCGGTGAATAATTTTTCCTTGTCTATCGCATATTCACGGGTAGGTTTTTCACCTTCAGCATAAATAGATTCGCCTTCCAGGGTAGAAATTGAATAATCAAAAACTACTACATCACCAAATTCAGGAGTTTTGGTATTGGTGCTGTCTGTGGATTTTACATTGTAATAATACCAGAATCCTTCGGCAGAAGTAAGAAATTCGGTATCTGTATTCTTACCCATGACCTGTTTGATATAATCTTCCTCTTCGGCGATCATTTCTTTATTGCGTTCAACAGATTCATCTATGTAAGAGCCAGAATTCTGGGTAACCGGATACCTGGCCTCAGGAGATTTGCAACCTGTAATAGAAAGGAAAAAAAATAATAGGATTAGAATTCTCATTTTTTTAGTTCTTCAGCGTATTGTGGTAAGATCTCATTGAATTTTACAATGGTATCATTCAGGGAAAGATTGCTTTTACCACCGGCGGCATTTATATGGCCGCCACCTTCAAAATGTGCGCGGGCAAATTTATTTACATCAAAATCTCCTTTAGATCTAAAAGACATTTTAATAAGGTTTTCATTTTCTTTTTCTATAAATATAACCGCAAAAACAATTCCTTCCAATGCTAATCCATAATTCACAAAACCTTCTGTATCCCCTTTCTGGAAATTGTGGCGATCCAATTCCTCTTGTGAAAGACTTATATAGGCAGTTTTAAGCTCTTTATTTACTTTAAGGTTTTGAAGGGCCGTACCTAAGAGTTGCAATTTATTTTCAGAATTGGTGTCGTAGATATTATTATGGATCTGGTCGTTATGCGCCCCCTTGTCTATAAGATCTGCAATGATCCTGTGGGTATCGCTGGATGTAGAGCTGAAGCGAAAAGACCCGGTATCGGTCATGATACCGGTATAAAGACAGGTTGCGATCTCTGGAGTGATCTTTTTATTAGCCCTGAGTTTGTCTATAAATTTATAGACCATTTCACAGGTGGAACTCATCCTGGAATCGCTATATGTATAATCTGCATAGTCTGAAGGCTCCTGGTGATGATCTATCATAACAAACACCGCGTCTGATGCCAGCAAAGAGTCCTGCATGCTCCCGCACCTGTTAAGGTGATTAAAATCGAGCGTAAAAACGATCTCGGCCTCTGCGATAAGTTCGTCAGCCTTCGATTTATCGTTCTCATAAATGATCACTTCGTCATTGCCGGGCAACCACTTTAGGAAATGGGGATAATCATTAGGAGCTATGACTGTAGCTTTATGACCTTTATCTCTTACAAAATGCATGAGCCCAAGTGAAGAACCCATGGCATCTCCATCGGGGCCTTTATGGGGTACAATCACTATATTTTCTGCTTTGGCCAGTTCGGCCGTGATCTCCAGTATTCTTGTGTCTATCATAATCGGGGCTAAATATACAATTTATTCATACTTGATAAATAATGCGCGGCTGAAAATTGAAGAATATAGGGACCTCTAACAAGAAATTGGTTTAGCCGTT
>JBFGDP010000306.1:0-2994 GCA_041580575.1 Christiangramia sp. | reverse complement strand
CTGGACATTAGCACAGCAGCAATAAAAGATCAGTGATATGAACCAATAGGAGAGCCATCTGGTATCTTGGGAATATTTAGATCTACCCGGAATTCTTCCGGCTTTTCTCTGAACATCTTAAAGTTGCGATACATTTCCTCGGAAACCGGATCCTTCCTGTTTCTGAGCCAGTTAGATAGTTCATCGATTTTATGGTTTGTAACCGCCTTTACCAGTGAGGTTGATTCTTTGTTTACAGCCAGGTTAAGTAAATGTTCAAACACCACAAAATTAATTGCATTTTGAACGCCCTTAGTGTATCCATCTCCTTCCTCCCTTTTCAAGGTATTATTTATTAATTCTTCTAAGACATACTCCAGGCCTGGCATTTTTGAATTAATCGCATGTTGTTGAACCAACCTTTCAGCTCTCGCCGGGTGTAATAACAGGTTTAAGGTCATATCGCTGGCAGTAACCGGCGCACCAAAGGCATCGAAAGCGACATCTGTATTACTTTTAAATGACTCCCTATCCCTTTGGTAACCGAAAGCCCGGGGTGGAAATAGTGATAGTTTTTCCTGCGGAATTGCGAGTTCGGCAGCAGATAAGGTTTTTAACAGGCTTTCTAAAGCTTTTTTCTGTAGTTTCGGATCAAGATAGGCTACAATATCCTCTCCCCCTCCTTTTACAGCATAATTATATTGCAATCCACCTATTAACTTTGCGGCAGCTTCGGCCTGATACCGATGGAAAAAATACAAGGGCACAAATACGTCCTCTAAAACTGAATATGGCTCGTGGTTACGAATATTATCCCTGGAGAAATTTTCAATAGCCATTTTTCTTATCTCCAGCACACGTTCCAATTCTTCTGAAGCATCCCGGCCATTATCCCATAAATGTGCGAAAGCATGGGCACCGCCACTTGCCCGGGCATCAGAATCTGTTATAAATCTTAAACCCTTATTATAAGAATCCTCAAGTATAGAATTTAGATAATCTCTTTCCTGCATATTTTCCGGTATATCACTATAACTATAATTTACCGTCACTTTATCCCACTCCCCGATTCCAGTGTCATAGGCATTGGTGATTTTTATCTGGCCATCGCTAAGTTCAAACTGGGGATGGGGATAATCCATTACAGAAGCTCTGTCATTAGTACTGGCAGCGAAATTATGGGTAAAGCCAAGAGTGTGACCAACCTCATGAGCAGATAATTGTCTGATTCTTGCCAGGGCAAGATCCATCATAGGACTGTGATTTTCGTCGTTTACAGCAAATGGTCGGCCTAACATAGCCTGGGCGATCATAAAATCCTGTCTTATTCGTAAACTTCCCAGACTTACATGTCCTTTAATAATTTCACCGGTCCTGGGATCTACTACACTGGCACCGTAGCTCCAACCACGGGTAGAACGGTGTACCCATTGAATTACATTATATCTAACATCTAGTGGATCTGCTCCACCGGGCAACATTCTAACCTGAAATGCGTCTTTGTATCCAATATTTTCAAAAGCCTCATTCCACCAGCCAGCTCCTTCTAATAAAGCAGATCTTACCGGCTCCGGCGTTCCAAGATCCAGATAATAAACAATAGGTTCTACTGCCTCGCTTATTTCAGCCTCAGGGTTTTTCTTCTCAAGTCTATGCCTGATAGCATACCTCTTCTTAATAGGCTCAAAAACGGGGGATGCATAGTCCATATAAGAGATGAAGATAGCCCCACTTCGGGGATCAAAAATCCTTTTATCATAATTGTCATCAGGCAATTTTACAAAAGAATGATGCTGGGTTACGGTGAAATGCTTTGCATTGGGAACCACAGAATTGATAGTGCTGCCTTTAGGATCGCCTTCAAAAGTCAGCAATGCTTCAAATTCCACATTTTCAGGAAATGCTTTTGTTCGCTCCAGAGACAATGCGCTTTTAGATTTATCCAGCTTATAGGTGCCATAATTCCCTTTTTTAATCCTGCCTGCAACATCATGAGTGTCCTGCATGAGGAAAGGAGTAAAATCTATTATATAATTACCGTCTTTTTCTTCTTTGATCTCAAACCCAAAAATGACCGATTTTGCAAAAGCCTCGGCAACACTTTGCCTTTCAGCCTCATTATCTGTGATCGCCCGGTAAGACAGGTTAGGCTGAACAAGTAATAACTTATTACCGGCCTTTTGAAATTTTACAACAGCAGTTCCTCCTAACTGTCCGCGATCCAGACCTATGTCATTAGATCCTACCCCGGTTGTTAGAAAATGAGTATATAAGAATTCTGAGTCCAGATTGTTAACTTCCAGGTAAATTTCATCTTCTTTTTCGTTATAGTGAAAATTGAAAAATCCCTGATAGTCTACAAGTGTTCCCTTATCATCAAGAAATTGACCGTTGGAGCTCAGGGAAATACTGAAAGCCAGAAATATAAACAGGTAATTGCGCATCGAGTGATTTTTTTAAGCTTTCTAAAACTAAAAAATATTCGTTAAATACTTTTCCTAAACTCCCTTTAATTCTATTTTTACGACAAATCAACCGTGAATGATAACAACAGAGAATATTAGAGATCTCAAAGAGCGCCTGGTTGCGTTAAGGAGGTATCTTTGACATTGATGCCAAGAAGATCGAAATAACCAATATGGAGGAAAAGACCTTTGCTCCTGATTTCTGGGATGACCCTAAAAAGGCTGAACAGATCATGAAAGAGGTCAATGCCGAGAAAAGCTGGGTTGATGACTATGAAAAGGCAGAAACCCTTGTAGATGACCTGGAGGTGATTTACGAATTTTATAAGGAAGATGAGGCTTCGGCTGAAGACGTGACTGAGCGTCATTCCAGAGCGGTAGAAATTATCGAGGATCTGGAATTTAAAAATATGCTTTCTGAAGAAGGTGATAATATGAGTGCCGTACTTCAGATCACTGCGGGAGCTGGTGGTACCGAAAGTTGTGATTGGGCAGAAATGCTTATGCGCATGTACCTAATGTGGGCTGAAAAACGAAAATATAAGATCAG
>JBFGDP010000305.1:0-3010 GCA_041580575.1 Christiangramia sp. | reverse complement strand
TTACCTTAAAGGAATAAGTACCTGGTTCCAGATCTCCCCCGTTGAACTGGTAATAATTGTTTTTAACCACAAGGTCTGAAGTAAAATTTTCTTCAGAACCCCTGGTTGATATTGAAATTTTCAGATTTCGACCGGCATCAAACTGATAGTTTTCATCAAAATACTGTGCTGAAATTATGACGTTCTGGTTAGCATAATAAAAGTTCTCTGCGTCTACGGTCAATCTTTCCTGACGATTGTTCGAAGCTAGATTCTGAACCAGTTTTCCTATAAAATTATCGAATTCTTCAAATGATTTATTATCTAAATAAGATTTAGCCCGCCATCTCCAGATATTTTCACCAAGTAAAAATCCGGATTTTGGATTGCCCTGTGAAACGGCCATCAATGGTTCTCCCGTCTCTATACCCTGCAACACCTGGGAAAGCATTATTTTGAATTTATTTTCCTCAAAATCTACTGTGCCAAATTTATCGATCAGGGGTGGATAATCCTCAAAACCAAGATCATCGAACTGAAAAGAGCTAAACGTAGGGTTGTAACGTGAGAAAATTTCCTGTGGTTGATTTGTGAGTTTCTTTGAAAAGCCTAAGCCTAAACTGTTCAAATAATTCCAGTCTGTTTTAGAGCCAGTAATTAGAAAATAATTATAATTCCGTTTCAATATTTCAGTGAAAATTGATTTAAATTTTCTGTTTACCTGATACAATACAATTAATTGATATTTATTGAGTTGAATATTTTTATCGTTGAGATATTTTATTTCTGCAGACCTTTGTTTATTACTTAAAATAGCGTTTTGTAAAGCTCCCAGATCTGGATGAGGAAGATCACTTAAAATAAGTACAGAAGTTCTTTCATCGATAACTTCAATACCAAAATTCTGGACATTATTCAAAACATTCTTTTCTCCACTAACAGGAGCTATTTCTACCTGGTACGTTTTTACTCCCAGAGAATTGGCCGGCAGTTCGGTTCTGATTATTTCTGAAGGAGAACCTGAAGAGAACCGTATTCTTTTATTAAAAACTATTTTTCCGCCAGCTTTGATATTAAGATCTGTATCAATTTGATCTGTCCCGGAATAATTAACGAAAACTTCAACCGGAAAACGATTATTAATAAAGGCATACCTATTTACATTAATTCTGCCAATACTAAGATCCTTATACTTTGTAGTATCTCCAATAATCACCGGAATGATTTCCCTGCCGGCCCCTGCCTTAAAATATCGAAAATCCCTACCCAGGCTTTGATTCCCGTCTGTTAGTAAAAGAATTACTGAATTTTCTTTAGATTTTAAAGATTCAGAATCAGTAAGAGCCGAGAATATGTCAGTTTGTACAGCACTGAAATCTAAAGAATCGTTAAGTGATAATTCCTCCCCAAATTGCATCCTGTTTATATCAAATCTATCCTGGATCTTTTTATCATTCACTATAGAAGAATAAAAATTACGGAGCTTATCGGCCTCGCCTAAAAATGCCACAGATTGGGAATTATCTGCCAGTATGGTAAGCTCAGGCCTTTCGACCTCATACTCTACTGTTCTAATTTTAGGATTGATAAGAAGTAATCCTACGAGAAATAAAGAGAGAGACCTAAGAACAAAGAATAAGTAGTCCTTTGGTTTTTTATTTGTACGTCTGTACAGATACTGAAAAAAAGCTAACCCTGACGCTAAGATAAGGGCCAGGGCTATATATAATATTGTACTTAATTCCATTAAAGACAGTTAGAATTGTGAAGTTAACAATTATATGGAGTTATTTCACATTCTATTGGTAAAGTACCAGATTAGGTATGCATACCTCCATCTACATGTATTACTTGTCCAGTAACATACGAACTAAGGTCACTGCCTAAATAAACACAAGCATTCGCAATATCTTCTGGCTTACCCCCTCTTTTTAAAGGAATAGAATCTCTCCATCCCTGAACGGTTTTCTCATCTAGTTTTTCAGTCATTTCAGTTTCAATGAATCCTGGTGCAATAACATTAGTACGAATATTGCGGGACCCTAATTCCTGGGCCATAGATTTTGAAAAGCCAATAATACCGGCTTTTGATGCCGCGTAGTTAGCCTGCCCTGCATTCCCGGTAACTCCTACCACAGAACTCATATTGATGATACTTCCGCTGCGTTGTTTCAACATGGTGCGTTGAACCGCTTTGGTCATATTAAATATAGATTTTAGATTCACTTCTATAACCCGGTCAAAATCTTCCTCGCTCATTCTCATTAGAAGATTATCTTTAGTGATCCCTGCGTTATTAACGACGATATCTATAGAACCGAAATCTTTTACCACATTATCCACTAAATCCTGTGATTCCTGAAAGCTGGCGGCATTAGACTGGTATGCTTTGGCTTTGACACCCTGCTCCTCCAGTTCCTTTGCAAGCTCTTCTGCAGATTGTGAAGATGAATTATAGGTAAATGCGACATTCGCTCCATGCTGAGCAAAAACCTGTGCAATACCCTTTCCTATTCCGCGGCTTCCCCCGGTTATTATAGCATTTTTTCCTTCTAATAATTTCATATTGAATGATCTTGGTTAATTGACGTTTCAAATATAACAAAACCTTAAAGGCATTAAATAAATTTTATCCTGAACTTATTTTTTTTGCAACATATATATGTAATCAAATACCTATTTCAGAAGTTTAAAATAAGCTGTAAATTGTATAGACGACATAAATCAATTTATTACTAAAACAATAATAAGATCTCAGAATGAAAAGGAACGTAACGACATACTCCTCCCTGGGACTATTAGCAGTAGTGATAATCCTGTTTTTCTTCAAACCGGTATTACTAAATGAACCTGGTAAAATCGATAAAATATACTTTCCAGGAGATGTGGTAAAGGTCGTCGCTCACCGGGGATCGCACGCTGTACATCCTGAAAATTCATTAAGCGCTATTAAAGAAAGTATTAAAAACAACATAGACATTATCGAGGTAGATCTGCGATTAACAAAAGATAGTGTCTTCGTACTTATGCA
>JBFGDP010000304.1:0-3014 GCA_041580575.1 Christiangramia sp. | reverse complement strand
AAGATTTTTATCGGTTTCATCTCAGCCTTCGCGCTACTGATGCTGGTCATTGGGATAGCCGGGTTTTTGAGTTCATCAGATACAACAGTTTCCTCAGTTTCATTTGGTATCTTAACCATTGGTATAGGATTTATAGGAATACTGAAAGTTGCTATTGAAATGTTCGAAAATCACAGACTGGACAAAAATCCCGTGTCAGGCATAAGCATAGATAAATAACTGCACCTAATTCATTTTTTTCTAACGATATTCACTGGTGATCTCCCCGGTTATAGCACCCCCTTCCAGGGTTTCGATCACACCTAAGGCCGCTCTCTCACCAGAAAGTATTGCTGCATTCTGGGATCCATTCAACAGTTGATCACCTGCAAGAAAAATACGGTTGTTCAACCTGGTTTCTGTTGGCATGAGTTCATATTGCAAAGCGGTAATATCTGGGAGGGCTTTCGGAATCTTATAATATTTAATTAGATCTTCCACCTCGATAGCGCAATATTTTTTTAACTCCTCTCGTATCCTATTCTCCAGTTGATCGGGTTCAAGCTGAGTTTCCTTTACCACAGTTACAGATAGTAAATGTGAAGGAGCCTCTGTCGCTACTGCATGATAAAAAATGTTATTTATAAGAGCAGTATCATCTGCGATCAGGCCAATGATATCATTTTCCAACACAGCAGTTCTGGAGGTAAAATAGAAACAATAACAAGCCTTCCATGTTGTTTGCTGGTTCCTCAAATTAGATACAAGCGATGAAGCTTCAGTAGCGATGATCGTAAAATGACCCGGAATTTCCCTGCCATTTTCCAGCATCAACTGGGAATCTGAGACCTGGGTCACAGTTTCATTGAAATGCATCTTTGTCTGCTTCAGATTTTCAGCAAGTTGCCTGGAAATTTCACCCATTCCTAAAGCCGGAATAACTGCATCTCCTTCTCCAAACATTTTAAATACAAAACGAAACATCCTGGAAGAGGTCCTGAGATCGGGTTCCAGAAATATTCCGCTAAAGAATGGTTTAAAGAAATTTGTAATGATATTTTTAGAAAATCCCCTTTTATGAAGATATTGCATCGTAGTGACTTCTTGCTCCTGAAATATTTGCTCCGGGCTAAGTTTCCTGAGCTCAAGATTCAGCTTCAGAATTTTCCATTTATCACTAAGAGTTCCAATACCAGAAAAAATCCCGGGGAGCAAAAAAGTGATATCCCGGATTGGATCACCCAGTTTTATCTTTTTTCCATTTTTAAAAATTATAGCTCCCGGTTTAAGTCTTTTAAGATTCAGCTTTTCAAGGTCGAGATATTGCCTTACTTTAGGATATTCACTTAACAGAACCTGGAAGCCCCTGTCCAGTTGATATCCATTGATCACATCTGTCTGGACCCTGCCTCCCGGCGCACTATTAGAATCATAGATCACGGGGTGGTAACCGTGATTCTCCAGTACTTTTGCTGCGGTAAGTCCGCTTAGCCCTGCACCAATAATATGTATCTTATAATCCTTTTTATCCATACAAATTAAACTTTCTCAAAAATAACTTAACTCAGGTTGAACTTAATTGGTACAAAAGTTAAGAGTAATACAATTAAGCGGGCCAATAAAGGATGAAATTTTCAAATTTCCTTCCACAAATTAAGATCTGTCATCAATTTAAAAGTCATACATTTATATAGATTAAAACACTATCATTTAGCTTTTTAACCTTACGGGTGTACAGTATTGTGAATTATGAGTACAGAGAAGAACATAGCGCTAGAATTTAATGAATTCTCCAAAAATTATACCGGGGATATGATTGCCTGTGTACCCCGTTACATGGATCTGGTAAACAGTTTTGTAAAGGAACTTCCGGAAAACTTTCAGCCGGGTAATATTCTTGACCTTGGCTGCGGAAACGGAAATATTACCGCTAAACTTATCTCTGAATTTCCGGATGCCAATTATTTGCTGGTAGATGCATCGGCCGAAATGATCTCAATTTGCAGAAAGCAATTTCAGAAATATAAGGTGCGATACGCCAATACTTATTTTAAAGATTTCGAATTTAAAACCGATACATTCGACCTGGTGGTTGCCGGTTTTAGTTTGCATCACTGTGAAGATGCTGAAAAACAGCAAATGTTCAGGAATATTTACACCAGTCTTAAACCTGGCGGTAGATTTCTTTACAGCGATCTTATGATCTCCAAAGATCATCCCGATCACCCGGAACTTCTAAAAACCTGGAAGGATTTTGTTTCTAAAACCTTTCCCGACGGGGAAAAATGGGATTGGATCATGGAGCATTATGAAGCCTTTGACAGGCCTGCCAATTACCAGGATCAGGTAGAATGGCTCAGAAATGCCGGATTTGCAGATATTGAAATCCCCTTTAAAGATGGTTACTGGATATTTTTGCAGGCGGTAAAATTATAAGGTCCGGTTTTATATCTTTATACCTTGCTAAACTTTGCTGCAACCTGAACAATGATGCATGCGTAAGTTAATTTCCCCAATTCTCTGCCTTTATGAAATTAAAAAAATACCTCTCTGTACTCGCCGGTCTGTTTCTTGTAGTTGGATGCAAAAGTCAGAGTTCACCAACTTCTGTAAAATTTGATGAAGATAGATTAATTCGTGATATCGAGTCTATCTCGCACGATTCCCTTGGAGGTAGATTTTTTGGTACTCAAGGAAACTATAAGGCCTCAGCATTTGTTGCCTTTCAGTTTAAAAAACTGTGAATAGAACCGGCTTATACGTCGGGATATATTCAAGAATTCCCCGTAACTTTTAAAGGTAAGAACAGGCATGAGATCTATCCAGTCGCTAATCCGGGAAAAGATTTTAAAATGGTGCCGGACACTACCGTTGTTGGGCGTAATGTTGTAGCGATGATCAAAGGTGAAACCGAAAAAACTATTGTGATAACGGCTCATTTAGACCACCTGGGAGTTCGAAATGGAAAGATCTTCAATGGTGCAGACGACAACGCCTCTGGAAGTGCGGCTTTAATTACCATAGCAGAATATTTT